>JABIPV010000280.1 GCA_018699075.1 Kordiimonadaceae bacterium
CCGTGGAAACACCGGAACTTCAGAAATTCACACAACTGTATCAGATTTACACACTGCCGTAGCAGGCAAGGCAACGTTAGTTATTGGCGGTAAACTTGTTAATGAATTTGAGCTGTCACCAGGTCAGATGCGCGGAACAAGTGTTAAGGGTGGAACGGAATATTCATTAAGAGCCGGCGACGCGGTTAATATCCCTGCCAACGTAGCACATCATGTGGTTGTCGCCGCGGGTGAGCAGTATATGTATTTCGTTTATCAAGTTGATAGTGAAAAACTAAAATAGGAAAACAAAATGAGCAAAGATTATATTGCGCGTTTGCGTAAATTAGCGGTGGCAACACTTTCGGATGGTTGCGACCAAATTGCGGGTCACCGTGGTTTTATGGATTTTAATATCAAGGCACGCGTTAATGCGAGAAAGATTGTTGGTACTGCAGCGACCGTTTTAGAAGTGCCGACAACTGAATCTCATTTGCCAGAGCTGGCGTTTGATGTGATTGACGAATCTCCTAAAGGCAGTGTGATTGTCATTGCTTGTGGCGGCGACAAAAATATAGCCGTTTGGGGCGAAATTATGAACGCTGGGGCAAACACAGCTGGTCATGAAGGAGTTGTTGTTGACGGCGGCACACGCGATGTAGAACTAATTGAGAAGGATACAGATTTCCCCGTTTATGCACGTTCTATTGTTCCGGCAAGTTCGGTTGGTCGTCTAAAAACATTAGAACGCGATATCCCGGTTATGATAGGCGGCGTCCTTGTAAGCCCCGGTGATTACATTGTCGGCGATGGTGATGGCATTGTTTCCATTCCTGCGGATCATGTGGAATCGATCATTGAATTTGCGGAAGAAGCAGAAAACACTGAAGCCGAAATGGTTGAATATATAAAAGAAAAAGGCTCAATACGTGCCGCGACAGATAAGTTTGGCCGCGCTTAAAAACGTATTAAATTGATTTTAAAATTTAAGGATAATTATGAATAGAAATACAGATTTTCACGGCGTTTACCCAATTCTTTATAGCTTCTTTGATGATCAAGGTCAGCTTGATAGAAATGCGATGAAACGCCAAGTCGAAGGCTGTATCGCAGCTGGTGCGCACGGCATTACGATTATGGGGCTGGCGACGGAAGTCGGTAAGTTAGATGTAAACGAGCGTCGTAAAGTAATCGATTGGGTTGGTGAAGATATCGCGGGTAGAGTACCTTACGCCGTAACCGTTGGTGAAGGTAGTGTGCCGGGACAAATTGAGTTTGTTAAAGCAGCAATAGCAGCAGGAGCCGATTGGGCGATTTTGCAACCGCCTGCTATTCTTGGTGTTCCTGAAATTGAATATGTCAGATTTTTAGGTAATGTTGCTGATACAACAGATCTTCCCATAGCTGTTCAAAATGCGCCGGGCGTGATGGCGACGAGCCTTTCTAATGGCGGCTTAAAAACGCTTAATAAACAGCATCCAAATGTTTGTTTATTAAAAGCAGAAGGACCCGCAACTTATATCCATCAACTGATGCAAGATACGGAAGGTGCGTTCGATATATTTGGCGGCTTTGCCGGAATTCAACTCCCGGATAGTTTGCGTGCGGGTTGCGTTGGCATGATCCCAGCAGCAGATATATTTGATCCACAACTTAAAATTTATGAACTTATGAAAAAAGGTGATCCTGCTTCCGTTGCCGAAGCCGAAAGACTTCACAAAGAATTATTACCTTTACTCGTTTTCATGATGAGTTCGGTAGAGAATTTTGTTGCTTACGGAAAAGATTTGATGGCACAGCGATTAGGGCTAGATAATGGTAACGCACGCCAACCGTCGGTACCTGTAACAGATTTTGGTCGAGAAATCGTTTCTCGCTGGGCTCGTGATCTTGGACCATTTCCAAGTGTTTGACATAACGAATGTGAATGTTAACTTGAGAGCACGGTATTATAGTAATTAAATGTATGCGGGAATTAAACATGATTAAATCTTTTAAAAAATTAACCTCAATGTCTTTGATTTTGATCATGATGTCTGCAGCATTTAGTCACGTGCAGGCGGCGGACTTTCCTTCGAAACGATTGACGTTAATCTGTCCATGGGCAGCGGGTGGTGGAACGGATACAATTTTACGCGGACTAGCCAGAAATACAGAACCATTTCTAGGAGAGACCATAACGATTATAAATAAGACCGGTGGTAGTGGCGCGATAGGCCATGCAGCAGGTGTTAGAGCGCGTCCTGATGGTTATACCGTGACGATGGTAACGTTTGATATTCTTACCTTACCGCCACAAGGCTTTGTCCCGTTTACCTATAAAGATTATGATTTACTGATGCGGGTTAATATGGACCCTGCAGCGATCACTGTTCCAATTGACGCGCCTTATAATACCATCGAAGAATTCGTTGCTTATTCGAAGGCAAACCCCGGTAAAATTAAAGTAGGTCACGCTGGCCCCGGCACCGCTTGGCATCTGGCTGGAAGTATCTTTGCAGAAAAAGTGGGCATCGACCTAGCATACGTTCCTTATAATGGTGCCGCCCCTGCGGTTACCGCGCTTGTCGGAAAACATATCCAAGCCGTTTCAGTGAGCCCTGCGGAAGTCCGTGGTCAAGTTGAAGGTGGAACTGTTAAGATTTTGGCTGTGATGAGCGATGAACGCGTTTCAGGCTTTCCTGAGGTACCGACGATGAAAGAAGCGGGATTTGATGTCAGCTTCGGAACGTGGCGCGGTCTAGCGGTTCCAAATTCAACACCAGAAGACGCGAAGAAAATCCTTCATGATGCCTTTAAAAAAGGCATGGAGTCTGACGCATTTAAAGCATTCGCGGCTGATACTGGATTAGGCGTTTCATATATGAGTGCAGAAGATTGGGAAAAAGACTTATCAACGTCTTCAGTGAGTGTTGCTAAAACGATGAAAAACCTAGGCTTAGCTAGATAAAAAGTGCGTTGGAGACTTAATTCAGAATGAAACGTGTAGATATTATTTTTGGAATAATCGGCTTAATCATATCGGCCTACGTTTTTTCTATGCTGGATAGTTTTCCAGAAGGCCAACCCGGAGAAGTCGGCGCGGACTTTTTTCCCTATATCCTTGCTATTGGTTTGGGAGTTTCAAGCCTCGTTCTTATTGTCAGCTCAGTTTTTAAGAAAACATCTGAAGATGCAGAGCCCTTTAAATTTTCGGATACTGGCATCCAAAGGGTGGGAATAGCGTTAGCCTCGACGGTCATTTATTGTTTGGCGCTGGATAGCCTTGGCTTCATTGTTTGCACCTTGGTATATTTGCCCCTAATGATGTTCTTATTGAAGGAAAGAAAATATTTCCAAATGGTCCTCGTGAGTGGAGCGATTACGGCAACAGTCTTCCTTATTTTTAGCTCATTCCTCAACATAACTTTACCTTTGGGGACGCTCTATGGATATTGAATTATTTATCGATGCTCTCGGCGAGATATTACAGTGGAAACCATTAATAATGATTTTCGCAGGCGTTGCTGGTGGAATTCTAATTGGTTCACTGCCCGGACTTACGGCGACTATGGGCGTCGCGTTGCTTGTGCCCTTTACCTTTGGCCTGCCGTTTAACGAATCTATTGGTATGTTGCTCGGCATCTTCAGTGGGTCCGTTTATGGTGGCTCTATCTCTGCTATTTTAATCAATACGCCCGGCACGCCTGCGGCGGCGGCAACGCTTCTTGATGGTTACCCGCTTAGTCAAAAAGGTGAAGCAGGACGCGCTTTAAGCATGTCAGTTTTTGCATCATTTGTTGGTGGTTTTACGGGGGCGTTGATTATGACCTTTCTTTCGCCACAAATATCTCAATTTGCACTCGAATTTAGTGCAGCCGAATATTTCGGTTTGGCAACATTTGGTCTTTCGATCATTATTTCAGTCTCCGGAAAATCAATTCTCAAAGGGATCATGGTAGGTTTTCTTGGGCTGCTGATTTCAACCATTGGCATGGACCCTGTTTCTGGTTATCCGCGCTTTACCTTTGGTTCCATGAACCTTTTCGAAGGGCCTGCGTTTATTCCAACCCTTATTGGCCTTTTTGCCTTTGCAGAAGTCTTCAAAGGTGTGGAACAGCTGACCTCCACTAAGCAGGTCGTTAGCAAAATCAATAGCGTCTTTCCCTCTTTTGCCGACATAAAGCGAACATGGAAAGACATGGCGAAGTCTAGTGTACTAGGTACCTTCATTGGCTCGATCCCCGGTGCAGGTAGCGATATTGCGGCCTTTGTGGGTTATAGCGAAGCTAAAAGAAGGTCCAAAACACCTGAAAAATTTGGCACGGGACAAATCGAAGGGGTTGCCGCCGCTGAATCTGCGAATAATGCTTGTTCGGGAGGGGCAATGATCCCTATGCTTTCTCTTGGTGTGCCGGGTGATGCGGTAACGGCAATTTTGCTTGGCGCCTTTGTTATTCAAGGTATCCAACCGGGGCCTATGCTTTATAAAGAAGACTTGGATGTAGTTTATTCTGTTTTCTCTGCGATGCTTGTTGCCAATATTGCCATGTTAATCGTCGGATTTCTTGGTGTTCGGTTCTTCGCACGGGCGATCACGGTGAGAAAAAGTATACTGCTTCCTGCCATCTTTATTATGTCAATCGTTGGTGCATACTCAATGAGAAATAACATGTTTGATGTTTGGTTGGCTCTAGGCTTTGGCGTACTTGGCTATTTCTTACAACGTTACCGTTTTCCAGTATCTCCGATCTTGTTGGCCCTTATCCTTGGGCCCATGGCGGAAGCAAACCTTCGCCGTGCGCTCATCATTGCTGATAACTCAATGATAGATGTGCTCAGCAGACCGATTACGGCAACCTTCCTCATCCTCGGGTTAGCGACCTTGGTCATGTCAATCCTTCGGCAAAGGCGTTCTAAATAATGGCCATGTTTGATAATGCAACACTCATTGGTCTTGATTGGGGAACAACTTCCTTACGAGCGCATCTTATTGGCTCAGATGGAATGTTGCTTGATACTATCCAATCCCAAGAAGGAATTATGTCTCCAGAAGGTAAGGATTTCGTGAAAACCTTCGAAAGGGTTGTTGGCCCTTGGTTAAGTAAATACCCTAACTTACCCGTCATCGCATCAGGTATGATTACCAGTCGTAATGGCTGGTTGGAAACACCGTATTTACCCTTACCAGCGGGACCTTCTGGTTTTGCCAATGCCCTTACGTGCTTTAATATAAATGACACTCAAAAAATCTATTTTGTTACAGGTGCAAGTTATAAAAGCGACGCGGGTGACCCCGACATCATGCGCGGCGAAGAGGTTCAAATTTTAGGATGCCTCCAAGAAAACAATGGCCCTAAAGAAATCTTTCTACTGCCCGGCACGCATAGCAAGTGGGCTATTGCCCTTTCAGGAACAATTGAAAGCTTTATGAGCTTCATGACAGGTGAGATATATGCCCTGCTTAATAACCATTCAATTTTAGGCACATTAGCAACCCCAAATAAAAAGCCATTGTCTGACGGTTTTCTGAATGGCGTTAAAAGAAGGTTCGGGTCTAATAGCTCGCTTTTACATCAAGTCTTTAGTGCGCGAACATTAGCCCTTTTTGATCAATTGCCTAGCGATGAAATATCCGATTTTATCTCAGGGCTATTAATTGGTGATGAGGTAAAATCAGCCATAACAGAATTTAATATAGCGGCATCTGAGACAGTGCATATCATTGGTCGTGGTGATCTGGCAGAGAAATATTCAATGGCCTTAGATGCTGTTAATGTTTCTAATAAAATAGCCTCTGAACATGCCGCAGCAACGGGACTTTATCAAATCGCCAAGGGCGCAAGGATTATATAATGAACTTAATGACATCATGGACACAAAAACTTAGCGATATGCCATTGGTAGCTATCTTGCGTGGCTTACCGCCTGAGCAGGCAATCGATGTTTCAACGGTACTCGTAGAGGCAGGTTTTAAAATTATTGAAGTCCCCCTTAATTCACCAGAACCTTTTGAGAGTATTTCTAAAATTAAGAAGCATTTTGGCGATCAAATAATTGTTGGTGCGGGTACAGTATTAACGGGCGAAGACGCACGTAAAGTGCATGATTGCGGCGGTGAATTAATCGTAGCCCCAAACCTCGACCCTGAAGTTGCAGAAGTGTCACGCGCATTAGGGATGATATATTGCCCAGGAATACTCACTCCAACAGAAGCATTTTTGGCCTTAAAATTGGGCGCAACAACGATAAAGCTATTTCCTGCTGATGCCCACCCCCCGTCCTATATCAAAGCAATCAGAGCAGTATTGCCACCAGAGACATCAATCATGCCCACAGGTGGCATCGTACCGGATAACATGGCTCAATATATTTCTGCGGGTGCAAACGGCTTAGGACTAGGTTCTGCATTATATTCTCCAAATAAAACATTAGATGAAATATCCGCTGCCGCCAAAACGTACATCAAGGCAATCAAACCCCTTCTTTAGGGTAAATTTTAAAGGAGCATTCATGAATAATCAAAATGACAACAGCAATAATCATAGGCGCAATTTTTTAAAATTCTTGCTTGCTAGCCCCCTTATTGGTTATGCGGGGACAGCCCTAGCGTCTGATACTGGAAAATTAGATCCTGATTTACAGTTTATTCTTGATCTAAAAAAAGAATTAATCTCTAGCCCTGAAGAGGCGCTCATATTTTTGATCTAGAAGCAGTTGCTCGTGAAACACTCCCTCGAGCCCATTATGGTTATATCGCCACAGGGGTTGCAGATGAACGAAGTCAGATTGCCAATAGACAAGGATATAAAAATATCCGGCTAAAAGCGCGGCGTATGGTCGATGTAAGAACGATTGACACCTCTGTTACCTTATTTGGACGAAAGTGGGCTTCACCGCTTGCTATCGCGCCAACAGGGCATCAAGGAGCTTATCATCCGCAAGGCGAATTAGCCGTTGCGCGTGCCGCAAAAGAAAAAGGCAAGCTGATGATGCTTTCAAATGTTACGTCTAATTCCGTTGAAGATGTCAATGAAGCCAGAGGGGAGCCTGTTTGGTTCCAATTATATGCAAGTGAGCATTGGTCTTCTAATTTGAAAATGATTGAACGTGCTGAGCGTGCGGGTTGTCCGGTTCTTATACTGACCGTCGATATGGTAGGCGCAAGTTACAGAGAAACTCAGGACCTTTTCATGAGGCAAGATGATCGTAATTGTTCGGCTTGTCATGGTGAGGTTAGAAGTCCGTTTAGAGGACGCCCCATGTATGACGGTATTGATTTGAATGCTTATTTGGATGCAGGGGTTCGTTTTGACTGGGATTTGGTGAAGAAAATCAAAGACACAACGGATATGAAGCTTATCATTAAAGGAATAACACACCCTCTTGATGCGAAACTATGTGTTGAGCATGGCGTTGATGGCATAATAGTTTCTAACCACGGTGGTCGCTCGCAGGCGGATTCAAGAGGTACTATCGAGATATTACCTGAAATAGTTAAAGCGGTGGATGGGAGAATTCCTGTCATGGTTGATGGTGGCATTCGCCGCGGTTCTGATATCTTCAAAGCTCTAGCGTTAGGTGCTACCGCTGTAGATATCGGCAGACCTTATTTATGGGGATTAGGGGCTTTCGGTCAGCCGGGGGTTGAGCGTATACTCGACATATTTGATGCAGAATTTAAAGTCGTTATGGAGCAAATGGGAATAACTTCTATAGACCAAATAACCCCGGCATCACTTGCATTACCTTAGGGAATCGCGAAGGATTAATAACCAAGCTTATCCGATATGGCTTTTGCGCATATTAGTAATGGATCAATATAATATGTTCTGGTTTCATTAAGCCTAAAGCTTGGCGTTGATACGCTTACACTTGCCACAGGTTCACCGCGAGCGTTCAAAATTGGTGCGCCGTAACAGACAATCCCGTTTTCATTTTCTTGATCATCTACAACAAAACCGTCTTTTTGCGCAGTCGCAATTTTCTGCCGTAACTTATCTGGATCAGTTGTTGTGAATGATGTAACCTGTTCCATGGGTAATCTATTAATAAGGTCAGACAGTTTTTGTGGTTTTAGCCCTGCAAGAAATGCTTTGCCTACACCCGTTGTATGAAAGGGAACAAGCACCCCGACAATAGACGCCATACGAACGGCTTCTCGGCTTTCAATTTTGTCAATAATCATCATTTGTGTGCCGCTAGGAATTGCAAGATGAACGGTTTCGCCAGTTTCATCTCCAAGGCGTTCAAGATCAACACGGGCAATTTGCCTAATATCATTATTGGCAAGTGCGTTTCGGGCAAGTGATATAAGACGTGTACCAAGGCTATAACGTTTCTCAGGGCGTTGAACTATTAAGAGTTCAGCTTCAAGAGCTGAGAGCACCCTATAAAGGGTAGGCCGAGTAAGATCACTGGCTTCTAATATATCGGTTAATGAAGGAGGCCGTGGAGCATCCGCAATAAATTGTAAAATCTCTATATTACGGGAAAAACTTTTTGCTCCCTGAATTACTTTATTCAATTATTGATCCTTTGCAGCCGTTACGAGATATTTCGTCATTATCTATGTACCCATTTTTCACATTACTGTCCACTATATGGTCAAGCGCATTTTTAATAATAAATCTGAGTGTCTGCTTTGGGTCGAAAGCAGACCCTCAGAAAAAGCACAAATAGACCTTTAAATTAGACGTATCGGCGGGATATGACTGTCAACCCCTTAACTCTTTAACCCCACCCGGGGGGTATGTCACCCTTTTGAAACTTGGAGTCTCTGATGAGCTAGTAGTACTTGTTTGGACGAACGATCAGCTATATTTTGGGAACTGGTATCGGGCTGTACTTTTTTAGTTTTGAGCTATAGATTTTATTTTTCGAAAGATAAAATATACCAAAGCCCCAACCAAAACCCCCAAACTATTTGCTATAACATCAAGAAATTCTGGGAATCGGCCCGGAATAAATGATTGTGCAACTTCTAGACAAATGCCTATTAAAATTTGTATTGCCAAAATCGATAATAAAGAATGTTTTTTGGTAGACGATAAAAGCGCGATAAAGGTGAGGATGAAATAAATTAAAAAATGAGCTACTTTATCATTAAATGATAGTTGAGTAGAAATTTGATCTTGAGGTAAAAGTGATAAAATCACTACTACCAATACCATTAACCCCCAAATTACTTTTCTTTTATTGTGTGATATTAACATATATATGTCCTAAGAGAATCTCAAAATTAAAATTTTGGGTACTGTCAAATTAACTAGTATACCAATTCAGTATAGCTGCTACTTTTTATTAAATGGTCATATCATTTCAATATTTTAAACATAATCCTGCACTAAATAGGTAACTTTTAATTTTTCTGATTTATCTGGTTCTAAATATTCTTCGAAAAGCTTAAATAGCTATGTATAACTAGTTCATCTGCTGCTACTCCAAGGGAAAGTTTCCCGATAACAACAAAACGATCTCGGACCTACCCACTAGGAAACCAATTTCTAACGAAGATTAATAGATTTCTAATCCTCTCAGTCCAAGGCGCAAAAGCCGTTCTTCGATGGCATATAAGGGAATGCTTGCTTGTCCTTTCGCGGGATCATCACCGACGCCTGTAATGAAAGCAATAATACCTTCTTTATTTATTGGATCAAACCAAAACTGGCCCTGCAAACCGTATGCAGAGCCAAGATGGCCGTAAAAAACTTTACTTGTATTTGATAAACCCCAGTTTTTTAAATCAATGATATGTGTTGATAGGCCGTAAGTTGTCATCATACCGACCGAACTAGTGTCACCAAGAATGGCTTCACCACCAGTATGACCATTTTCAAGCCCAGAAGTATACTGCCAAACCGGCTTTATCATTTCAGCGATTGAGGCTTTAGAAATGATTCTCTTATGGTTATAAACACCATCATTAAGAAGCATTTGCATAATAACTGATAGATCCCTTGAAGATGCACGAAGGCCACCTTGTGGTGATAAAAGAGTTGGGTTTTTACCAAGTTCATAAGCTTCAAGTGGCTTCAAATCAGGTATTTCCTCTCGGCCATAAAGTGTACTTTCATAATAACAGCTGATCTGGTCACCATCGACTTGTTCCACCCACGGTCCATCCAAGTTC
>JABIPV010000377.1 GCA_018699075.1 Kordiimonadaceae bacterium
CTTATTTTACCGCTCAGAAATGCATAAACTGCAATTTCGTTTGAAGCGTTGAGGATAGTAGGCGCACTTCCACCGTTTTGCAATACCTCTCGTGCAAAATTTAAGGACGGAAATCTCACTTCATCGGGACGAATAAAATCCAATTGACCTATAGTGGCTAGATTAAGTTTTTTAGCAGGCGTAATCATTCTATTAGGCCATCCAAGAGCGTATGAAATTGGTGTCCTCATATCAGGTGTCCCTAGTTGAGCCAATACAGAACCATCTATATAAGAAACCATACTGTGAATAATTGATTGAGGATGTATAATGATTTCAAGTTGTTCTTTTTCAACCGGAAATAAATAATAAGCTTCTATAAGTTCCAAGCCCTTATTCATCATCGTAGCACTATCGACTGATATTTTTGCGCCCATAGACCAATTAGGGTGCTTTACTGCCTGTTCGGGAGTTATCGTCGACATCCGATTAATATCAATATTTAAAAAAGGACCACCGGATGCAGTTAGGGTAATTTTTTCTACATTTTGTGGGCTATCGAAATCAAAGATTTGGAATATAGCGTTATGTTCGGAATCTACGGGTAAAATAGTCGCGCCATATTGTTTCACTTGATCCATCATAAAATCACCCGCGCAGACTAAACATTCTTTATTTGCAAGTCCGATGGTTGCGCCGCGTCTTATTGCCGTCAATGTTGGTTTTAGGCCCGCAGCACCAACAATTGAGGACATAACCCAATCTGCAGGCATATCCGCGGCTTCATTAAGAGCATTTTTTCCGCTACCCGTAATTATATTAGTACCAGAAAGTGCATCTTTTAAATCTTGCAAAAGGCTTTCATCTGCTATTACTGCCATTTTAGCGTTAAATTTAATAGCCTGTTCTGCTAATTTCGCCACATTTTGATGCGCCGTAAGTGAAATGACATTGTAATCATCTTTATTACGTTCAATTAAATCAAGCGTATTACACCCTATTGAACCCGTAGAACCAAGGATTGTGACATCCTTTATCTGCGAGCTTGCAGATTTTTTTAGATGATCTATTTCAGTTAAATTAATATTCATTTCAATTACTTATTGTTAATTCATCTGGCAAACATTAAATATTCAGTAAGTACTAAAGCCGGCGCCACAAATAATACACCATCAATCCGATCCATAATACCACCATGCCCAGGTATTAGCGATCCTGAATCTTTTATAGAAAAATGTCTTTTTACAGCAGATTCTGCAAGATCACCTATTTGGCTTAATATAGCAAAGAAACCACTTAAAAAGAGTAAAATTGTGACATTATCGAATAGAGGGATGTTATTGTCTTTTACAAAAAAGACATATACCCAACCAAGTGCCATTGCTGTAAGAGTTCCGCCAATTAATCCCGACCATGTTTTATTAGGGCTTATCTTAGGAGCCATTTTAGGTCCCCCTATATTTTTTCCTGCGAAATAAGCACCCGTATCCATCGACCAAATAACGATCATCATCCAAAGAACGACAAGTCCCCCTGATTGTTGATGAATAAGAAAAAACGAAATAGAAGGAATTACCGCATATAAAAAACCCATAAGTGCCCATCTTACTTTAGCTTTAACTATATAGGAAACGGCAATTATAGATACTAAACTGCTTGCGATTGAAATTTCTATATAAGGGCTACCCCAATATATTTGGTACATCAAAAGCACGCCGCACAGAGCTTGAACGCCAAAAAGTAACGATATGGGTTTATTTTCACATATACCATTCCATTCAGATAATACGAGTATAGTAAGCAAACTGATTAAGATAAAAAATGGTACCCCGCCTGATAAAATTATAAAAATGGCAATCGGTAACATTACTAATGCCGATATTATCCGCTTCAGTAAGTTGTTGTTTTTAGGGCCTTGCGCCATATCGCCTATCTCTTTTGTAATATTCATCAATGGCATCACATAGCTCAACTTTTGTAAAATCAGGCCATAAAGTATCCTGAAAAACAAATTCAGCATATGCTGCTTGCCATAGCATAAAGTTACTTAGGCGTTGTTCACCGCTGGTGCGAATAATTAAATCCGGTTCCGGTATTTCACCAGTATATAAATATTTCGAAAATACACTTTCATCAATATCCTCGACATCAATGGAACCATCTTTCACTTTTAGTGCTAAATTTCGGGCAGCATTTACAATCTCTTCTTGTCCACCGTAATTAAGCGCCAGAATCAAATGCAGTTTCTTGTTATCTCGTGTTTTTTCTTCTGCATCGTCAATTAATTTAATAATATTATCGCTAAGGCGATCTCTACTACCTATAAAACTAATGCGAATGTTTTTTTCGTGAAGCTCGTTTATTTCTTTAGTGAGGTAAATTTGTAGAAGCCCCATGAGATCATTTACTTCCTCGATGGGTCTATTCCAGTTTTCTGACGAGAATGCATATAAAGTCAAATATTTCACATCAAGTTCTGCGCAAGTTTCTACAACCCCGCGTACAGCGTCAGCACCTTTTTTGTGTCCCGCAAACTTTGGAAGATGACGTAATTTTGCCCAACGACCATTCCCATCCATAATAATAGCAATATGCTGAAGTGACTTTTGGTCCCCTTCATTTTTATTTTCTGCTTTATTATCTTCTTTCATGAGCAACATATTATAGCCTAAACCTGCATGATCTCGATTTCTTTAGCCGCCGTGACTTCATCAATACTTTTTACAGCCTCATCCGTCAATTCTTGAATATCAGTACCGAGAATTTTTTGATCATCTTGGCTAATATCACCATCTTTTTCCATATGTTTAATGGTTTCCATTCCATCACGCCTTACATTTCGCACAGCTATTTTCGATAGTTCAGAATAATTGCGTGCTAATTTAGTAAGTTCAAGACGGCGTTCTTCATTAAGTTCCGGAATAGGAATTCGTAAAGTATCACCATCAACAATAGGATTAAGACCGATACCGGAATTTCGTATGGCTTTTTCCACAGATGAAACAAGCCCTTTATCCCAAATATGTACACTTATAAGTCTTGCTTCAGGTGTAGAAACGGTTCCAACCTGATTTATTGGCATTTGAGCTCCGTAAGCATCAACCATAACAGGGTCTAATAAATTTACGGATGCACGGCCGGTTCTAAGACCGACAAATTCACTTTTCAACTTTTCCAATGCACCATTCATTCGTCGTTTTATATCCGATAAATCCAATTTTGATGACATAGTTTAACTCCTGGTATTTTTAGAATTCTTATTATTAATTACATATTTTGGTATGTGATCCACTACCCGTCAACACATTAGCAAAATTACCATGTTCGTGAATAGAAAAAACCAATATTGGAATATCATTTTCACGTGCAAGTGATATGGCCGAAGCATCCATAACCTTTAAATCATTTTTTAACACATCCATATAAGTTAATGTATCATATTTTACGGCATTTGCGTCAAGTTTTGGATCGGCATTATATACCCCATCAACTTGTGTACCTTTTAAGATGGCATCACATCCCATTTCTGCTGCACGTAAAGCAGCAGCACTATCGGTCGTAAAAAACGGATTACCTGTTCCCGCAGCGAAGACAACAACGCGCCCTTTTTCCATGTGACGAATTGCTTTTCTTCTGATGTATGGCTCACAAACGGATGCGATTGGAAAGGCTGACTGAACACGTGTATCTACGCCTTGTTGCTCTAAGGCATTTTGCATTGCTAAACTATTCATAACTGTTGCAAG
>JABIPV010000283.1 GCA_018699075.1 Kordiimonadaceae bacterium
TCCCTTTTATCAAACCATAGTGTATCGCATGACATAATCCAGTCATTTTTCATTTATATTTTTATTTAATATTAAATTCAATCTCCTGTAAAACTGGGAATCTTAAAGATATATATACTTGAGAGCATTTTTTCGTTACACTCTTTGAATTGGCAGTTTCTCACTGCATTTTTTTCAATCTCGCTCTGACAGAGCTTTGTTGTCATAACACGCAACAAAGTTAGGTCGTTTCGATGTCACCTTCCAACCCAACATCAATAAATATTGATGTAATTCAAGCTGTACTTTTCGACGTTATTTGTAAGGATCTTTCTACAAAATCTTATAGTGTACAGAAAAATGCAATACCCGAAGAGCTGATTAATCTATTATGTGAACGCGTAAATTCTGAAGATGGGCCGCATTATAAATCAGCGGGAATTGGAAGGTCAGTTTCCCAACATAAAAACCAAAGCGTCCGCCGTGACAAAATTGCATGGATCGATGATGATATGCTCATTGACCAAAAATGGAACCTATGGACTGAGACCTTACGTACAGCCTTAAACCGCCAACTATTCATGGGGCTTACGCCTATCGAATGTCATTACGCACGCTACGAAAAAGGAGGTTTCTATAAGAAACATATAGATGCCTTTTCCGGAACAGATAATCGTAAAATTTCAATTGTTATCTTTTTGAATGATGCTTGGAAAACAGCTGATGAAGGTGAGTTAATGCTTTACGTTGGACCAGATCATGACGAAAAAATTCTCGTGTCCCCTGAAATCGGTACTTTGGTCATTTTTCTTAGTACCGAAGTGCCGCATGAAGTGTTACCCACTAACGGTACTCGTAATTCTATCGCCGGTTGGTATCGCTAACCTTATTATAGCGTATTCTATGTTATAAAACCTTTGAATACCTAACGCTTTGATTTAATTGTCCGATAAAGCTATGAACGTCGGAAATAGTAGATAACCAATGATCCTCCACCCTTATTTCATCTTTATTTTGCTTGCCAAAAATAACAACTTCATCACCTGAAGCTATCTCTCCTTGGCTATCTGTTATATCAACCATTGTCGTATTCATGGACATATTTCCGACCGTCGGATATCGTTTTCCGCCAATTAAAACCTCCACTAAATCTCGCGGAATTCCATTAACTTTTCCAATAGGAATATTAGCAAGATAGCTATCACGTTCTAGCGTGTGATTACTTCCATAACCGACAAAACTTCCTTTGGGATAAAAAACAATTTGTCCTACTTTTGAATAGACTGACATCAACTGTTGTAGCGCCTGCGGTGCTTCTTTTTCCAATTTTTCTCCAAAAACTAACGAGCCTACACGCACCATATCCAAGTGTGCTTCCGCGAGACGCAAAGTTGTGGAGGTGTTGGCCACATGGAGCAGTATATTACTGCGATTCAGATTTGAATTTCCAATTATCCAGTTGGATTGTTGCTTAAAGTCTTCCAATGCCGAACGTGTTTCATCAAGGTCTGTTGCATCGGCATTTGGAAAATGTGTCATAATACCTACCACTTGAATATTTTTAAGTTTTGTCAGTGAAAGAAGCTGATTTCTTATTTTTGGGACACTCATATCGAAACCGTTTCGGGACATTCCTCCTGTATTTAAATTCAAATGTATTTTGATGCTTCTGTTCTGTTCTGCCCCCAGCTTTGATAGGAGATTAGCCATCTGTATATTTCCGACCATTTCTTCAACTTCACCATATACGTCTGGATTTGCGTGCGCGATCATCAGCTCATTATCACTCGCGAGCCGCAATCGGACGATCGGACGGTTTAAATTCATTTTTTTCATTATTTGTAATGAATGGTTTTCTGTGATCCCAAAATAATCAGCCCCGGCCATTTCAGCTACATTTCCCAGCAATTCCAATCCATGACCGTAAGCATCAGATTTGATAACGACCATCAGTTTTGTTTTATCATTCAGAAGTTTGGTCTTTACGAGGCGTATATTGTCATGAAAAGCTTTTTGATTAATTTCTATGTAAGTATCAGGTCTTTGCGACGCGTCGGTTTGTTTATTATTCCACTTAGTAATATGCTTTAAAAGCGTTTCTGGGTAACTTTCAACAACTACATTATCTTGAGAAAATGACTGATCATTATAACCACCCGTTACAATCAATAGAACGGTGAACAATAGAAAAAAATTACGTAATTTAATGGCTTGAAAATTCATTTAATAGAGGCCTTTAGTTTGAAGAAGTTAGTCTTTTTTTGAGCTATGACGGCGAATAATTTGCCCTGGACGGGCGTCAGTAACACTCCCTTTATTCCAAACCATCTCTCCATTGACCCAAACGGCATCAATACCCGTTGAATATTCAAGTGAATTTTCAAAAGTGGCGTGATCTTGAATTCTGTCAGGATCAAAAAGTACCAAATCTGCTGCAAGTCCTTTTTTAATCATGCCGCGGTCACTGATCCCTAAATTATGTGCGGGTAAGCTTGTCATTTTTCTAATCGCTTCGCTTAAGGAAAGCACATTTTTGTCTCTGACATAACTGGCGAGCACTCGGGCAAACGTACCCTGCCCTCTTGGATGGCTGTCATCAATTCCACCGTCAGTGGTTATGGCAGTATAGGGCCATTTCATAAATGTTTGAATATCCTCTTCGCCAATATTGCGACCAATCACCCGTTCATTAAGGTCATCCCTCTCTGCCCGTTGAAGAAGCTCCATCATAAGGCTTACGGGGTCCGTCTTCTTTTCAATCGCGAGCTCTGCTAATGATTTGCCAATATAAGTAGGTTCTCCCTCATAATCCGATATGGTAATACTTGCGGGTGAGGCTATCGACGTTAAAGCATATTCCCCCGCTTCCCGGTCCGTGTAATCACGCTCAGGCATCAAAATAGCCATGGGAGCTTTCCAGCCATCATAAGGATAAATATCTGCCGTAATATCAAGCCCTTCATCACGGGCTTTATTTAGTTTTTCAATAACTTCAGGTGCATTACCGTGAATTGCATACATGGCGAGTTTAATATGGCTAATATTCGCAGGGATATTCGCTTCGCGGGCAATGGTAAGTACCTCGTCTATGGCTTCCGTCACTTTTATATCTTCACTTCTGATATGGCTTGAATATTTACCGCCATATACTGCTGCAATTTTAGCCAGTTCAATCACTTCCTCGGTTTTTGAATATAAAGAGGGTTCATATTCCAGCCCTGTGGATAGCCCGAGTGCGCCGGCTTCCATGTCTCGGCGTAGCATTTGCGACATTTTTTCAAGCTCTTCATCTGTCGCGGTACGCTTAAAATCATCACCCATCACAATCTCACGGTACGTGTCATGTGGTGCAAAATAAGCGAGGTTTATAGCGGCGGGATTTTGTTGAAATACTGAATAATTATGCTCAATCGAAATAAATGGATCGCCAAAGGTTGAAGCGCCACCATCTAACCCACTTACAATGGTGGTAATGCCTTGACCAAGTGCGCTTTTAGGTGCGGGTTTCTTCATTAATTTTGTATCATGGTGACTGTGGGGATCAATAAATCCAGGCGCAAGTGCCAAACCGTTCGCGTCCCATACTTGCTCACCTTCACGGGCATCGATCATACCGATCTCGGCGATTAACCCATCTTCTATTCTTACGTCTGCTTGGAAACTATTTTCGCCCGTTCCATCATAAACAACCGCATTTTTAATTAATGTTGATAATGTCTTAACGCCAACCTCATTTACTTCATCTGCACTACAAGAGCATAGAAACATTAACGCAATACAAAACGTTAAATGGCGA
>JABIPV010000230.1 GCA_018699075.1 Kordiimonadaceae bacterium
GCACTATTAGGGTCGATTACTGATCTGCGTGGAGATGCCAGGGTAATGGCAAAGCAATTAGGGGGTGATGTTTTTCCATTAAAAGAAAATGTCATAAAAGATTATGATGTCATAGTAGACGCCATATTTGGCACAGGGCTCTCGAAGGACGTTAGTGGTGATGCCAAAAAAGCTATTGAAAAAGCAAATGAAGTAAAAGCTTATAAAATTGCAATTGATATTCCTAGTGGTATTAAAGGGGATACGGGTGAAGTTCTTTCTGCCGCGTTTAAAGCGGATAAAACGATTACATTTTGTTGTAAAAAGCCTGCACATATACTTTACCCCGGCAAGAGTTTCTGTGGTGAAGTTATTGTCACTGATATTGGTATTAGTGAAAGAACGTTAAATGAAATAAAACGCTATATTTATGAAAATCACCCGGATTTATGGCGGGATAAACTACCGAAAATTGATGCTAATGGCCATAAATACCACCGCGGTCATGCTGTTGTGGTCAGCGGTGATATGATCCACACTGGCGGATGTCGACTTGCGGCAAAAGCGGCCCTTAGAATTGGTGCAGGTTTAGTCAGTGTTAGCAGCCCTGATGATGCGCTAGCTATCCATGGTGCACATTTAACCGCAATTATGATCCGCAAACTTAATGAATTACATTCAGACTTAAAAAATGGCCGCTTGAATGCGTGGTGCATTGGGCCCGCAGCAGGTACTAGTGACCTTACAAGAAATAATGTTATTGATATTATCTTGGCAGGTAAAAAAGTGGTTGTTGATGCTGATGGGTTGTCTGCGTTTGAAGACACACCGCTTGAACTTTTTGACGCTATAAAATCTATTGGTAATAATAATTGTGTCCTTACGCCACATTCTGGTGAGTTTACCCGACTTTTTCCGTATCTGAAAATACTCGATAAAGTTTCCGCGACAAGAAGTGCTGCAAAACTATCTGGGGCAGTGGTTGTTTATAAAGGGGCAGATACGGTAATTGCAGCTCCAGACGGAAGAACGGTAATTTCAAATAATGCGCCTGCCACATTGTCTACTGCTGGTTCTGGTGATGTACTGGCAGGTTTAGTAACAGGGCTTCAGGCACAAAAAATGCCATCATTTGAAGCGGCATGTGCAGCCGTATGGATTCATTCTGAATGTGCTAACGCTTTTGGAGTAGGCTTGATTTCTGAAGATCTTGAAAAGATAACCCCTAAAATTATGACTGAATTGGGGACGTTTTGCAGGCAAACTGAAAGTTTATAAAAAAAAGTTAGTAAAATTGAATTTTTCTGTGGCGTTTTGTTTGTAAATGTCTATAAATGCGTCTCAACACGAAAATGTGACGTTTTTGGTAACGTATATGCGGGTGTGGCGAAATTGGTAGACGCGCTAGATTTAGGTTCTAGTTTCGAGAGAAGTGAAGGTTCAAGTCCTTTCACCCGCACCAAAAAATCACGATAATGTAACGAACACGGACTTTGTAATTAATTGCAAGGTCCCTTTAATTATTTAGAATGGTTGATCCATGAAAATTACCGAAAAAGAATCAAGTGGCCTTAAACGCGTATATGAAATCGTTATTGCTGCTGCAGACCTTGATGCAAAGGTTGATCTTGAAATCCTAGAAGCACAAAAAACTGTTAATATGCCTGGTTTTAGAAAAGGCAAAGCACCTGTGTCTTTACTGAAAAAACTTCATGGTAAAAACTTACTTGGTAAAATCCTGGAAGAAACAGTCAATGAAACTTCACAAGAAGTTCTTGCTGAAAAATCCATTCGCCCGGCTGTTCAACCGAAAATCGAAGTTGTCTCTTTTGAGGAAGGCGAAGATTTAGTCTATTCAATGGAACTTGAAATTGTTCCTGAATTTGATCTTCCTGATCTCTCTAAGCTTAAATTAGAACGCCTTGTTGTTGACGTAGAAGACAAACAAGTTGATGAAGCTGTTAAAAATATTGCTTCGGGACAAAAAGATTATAAAAAAGCAGCTAAAACATATAAAGCAGCAGACGGCGATTCAGTCATTATTGATTATGTCGGTTCTGTTGATGGTACTGAATTTGAAGGCGGTACAGCGGAAGCTGCTCAACTCGTACTTGGTTCAAACACATTTATTCCAGGATATGAAGAACAACTTGTTGGCGTAAAAGCTGGCGATAAAAAAGATGTTGTTGTTACTTTCCCTGAAGGCTATCAGGCAGAAAACCTAGCGGGTAAAGAAGCTCTATTTAAAGTAATAGTGAATGAAGTTCAAAAACCCGCTGAGGTAAAAGTGGATGATGAGCTTGCTAAGCGCCTTGGCCTTGAAGACCTCGCAGGACTTAAAGATGCCGTTAAAGGACAAATTGAAAACGAACATTCCGGCATTAGCCGTACTCATTTAAAGCGTGCTCTACTCGACACGCTTTCTGAAAGTGTTGATTTTGACGTTCCTGAAAACATGCTTGAAATGGAAAATGAACAAATTCTTCAGCAATTAAAAGATGATCTTCACCGTCAAGCTTTGAGTGAAAACCCAGAAGCTGCGCCAGTGGAAATGGATGAATTGAGTGATGAAGATAAAGAAGAATATGGTGCGATTGCTCTTCGTAGGGTTCGCCTAGGTCTTCTTCTTTCTGAAATAGGAAGTAAAAACGATATACAAGTTGGTCAAGATGAAGTGACGCGCGCAATTTCTGCAGAAGCTCGTAAATATCCTGGTCAAGAACAACAAGTGTTTGAATATTTCCAAAAAGATCCTAATGCTATGGCTCAAATCAAAGCGCCGATTTATGAAGAAAAAGTTGTAGACTTTATATTTGAACTTGCCAAAGTGACTGAGAAAAAAGTGTCTTACGAAAAAATGATTAAGATCATTGAAGCTGAAGATGCAGACGCGCCGGAAAAGAAATCAGCTAAGAAAAAAGCTGCAACAAAGAAGAAAGCCGCGCCAAAAAAAACCGCTGCTAAAAAAGCTCCAGCAAAAAAAGCCGCTGCTAAAAAGCCAGCCGCTAAAAAACCGGCAGCAAAAAAAGTTGCTGCAAAAAAATAATTAATTGATCTTTTGATGAGAGTTATTATGTATGTATAGTAACTCTCATTTTATATAAATTGACAAAATAAGGATCTGCTCTAATGAACAATATCATCGATACGACTATGAATAATTTGGTTCCAATGGTGGTTGAGCAAACCAGTAGAGGTGAACGTTCATTTGATATTTTCTCAAGATTATTAAAAGAACGCATTATTTTCTTAACCGGTCAGGTTAATGATGGTGTTTCCGCACTTATTACGGCGCAGCTTTTATTTCTTGAAGCAGAAAACCCTAAAAAAGACATTGCATTTTATATTAATTCACCTGGTGGTATCGTTACGTCGGGTCTTGGTATTTATGATACTATGCAATATATCCGCCCTAAGGTGACAACTATTTGTATTGGGCAAGCTTGTTCGATGGGATCACTTCTTCTTGCAGCGGGTGAGCCTGGACAAAGATTTTCACTGCCTAATAGTAGAATTATGATCCATCAGCCTTCTGGTGGTGCCCAAGGGCAGGCGACTGATATTGAAATTCAAGCAAAAGAAATCTTATCTTTGAGAAAGCGCTTGAATGAAATTTATGTTAAGCATACGGGCCGTAAGCTTCCTGAAATTGAAAAGGCAATGGATCGTGATAACTTTATGTCACCATCAGAAGCGAAAAAATTTGGCTTGATTGATGAAATTTATGCAAAACGTCCTGAGCAGGACAACGATTAGTATTTAAATCGTCAATTGGTAAAAAATATTAAAAATTTTTATAGTTGTTAATTAATTGTTTCCAATTTTTAGAGTATATATGTTTTAAGTGTTGATATTTCGTGAGGATATCTTAAATTGGAATGTCTGTACTTGCGTGTGAGCCTTGTAATTAGTGTTAATATTACTAAATAGTATGGGTGTAATGATGAATTGCTCAAAATTAGCAATTTAAGAATAAATTAGGAAAATTGACCATATGTCTAAATCTAAATCTGGTGATACGAAAAGTACTCTATTTTGTTCTTTCTGCGGAAAAAGCCAACATGAAGTTAAAAAGCTGATCGCGGGACCTACCGTTTTTATTTGCGATGAGTGTGTTGAGCTTTGCATGGACATCATTCGCGAAGAAACACAAACGTCAATTTCAAAATCAGATGATGGTGTGCCGGCTCCTGCAGAAATTCTAAAAGTACTTGAAGATTATGTTATTGGTCAGGAATTTGCGAAAAAGGTTTTGGCTGTTGCGGTACATAACCATTATAAACGCCTGCATCATTCTACTAAAAATGATGAGATTGAACTTTCTAAATCAAATATTCTTCTGGTTGGACCAACCGGTTGCGGTAAAACATTACTTGCGCAAACCCTGGCAAGAATACTTGACGTTCCTTTCACCATGGCAGATGCAACCGCGCTTACAGAAGCGGGTTATGTTGGTGAAGACGTGGAAAATATCATATTAAAACTTCTTCAAGCTTCTGATTATAATGTTGAACGTGCCCAGCGCGGCATTGTTTATATTGATGAAGTTGATAAAATCAGCCGTAAATCGGATAACCCTTCAATTACACGTGATGTGTCAGGCGAAGGCGTGCAACAAGCACTTCTTAAAATTATGGAAGGTACTGTTGCCAGTGTTCCACCACAAGGTGGACGTAAACATCCTCAACAAGAATTCTTGCAAGTGGATACAACAAATATACTCTTTATCTGTGGCGGTGCTTTTTCTGGCTTAGATAAAGTGATTGCAAATCGTAACGAAGGCAAATCAATCGGTTTCGGTGCAAATGTCGCCAGCGACGAAGATCAACAGGTTGGGAAATTATTGTTACAAGCTGAGCCAGAAGATTTGGTTAAGTTTGGTCTTATCCCTGAATTCATTGGTCGTTTACCTGTGCTCGCGTCACTCACGGATCTTGATGAAGATGCTCTTGTACAAATCCTTAGCCTACCAAAGAACGCACTTGTTAAACAGTACCAACGCTTGTTCTCTATGGAAGATGTAGAACTTCGTTTTACCGATGATGCCTTAGTGGCAATTGCTAAACGTGCTATTGGTCGTAAAACTGGCGCACGTGGACTTCGTTCGATTATGGAAGACATATTACTTGATACAATGTTTGAACTGCCTAGCCTCGATGGAGTTCAAGAAGTTGTTATCAATGCGGAAGTGGTTTCCGGGAATGCGCAGCCTCTTTATATATATTCTGAAAAGAAAAAAGACGAAGCCGGCGCTGGCGCTTAAATCCTAACTTAATTGTTACCTTGGTCTTGAATTTGCCATCATGGCACCTTAAGTCTGTTATATAATAGTCAAATTTTATTAATTTTTTTTGGATGCCCTATGAGTAAAATATATCCAGTATTACCCCTTAGAGATATTGTCATCTTTCCTTATATGATTGTACCTTTGTTTGTCGGACGTGAAAAATCTGTGAAAGCATTAGAACAAGTTATGAATTCTGAAAAGAAAATCCTACTTGTTGCACAAAAAGATGCAAATCTTGATGATCCGGAAAAAGACGATATTTATCGAGTAGGGACACTTGCGACTGTTCTGCAATTATTAAAGCTACCTGATGGTACGGTAAAAGTTCTTGTCGAGGGCGTCGAGCGGATTAAAATCACAGGTTTTACAGATACTTCAGATTTCTTCGAAGCTGAAACCGAAACAGTAAAAGCGGTTGAGGGTTCAACAGATGAAATTGAAGCGTTAAACCGTTCAGTCATCGGAAAATTTGGTCAATATGTAAAATTAAATAAGAAAATTCCAAGTGAAGTGATGGATACAACGAGCCAGATCGAAGATGAAAGTAAGCTTTCTGATGTTGTGGCATCCCATTTGTCCTTAAAGATTGCGGACAAACAGAAGCTTTTAGAAAATGATAATGTCGCAAGCCGTTTGGAAAAAATATATTCTGTTATGGAAAGTGAAATTGGCGTTATGCAAGTGGAAAAGAAAATCCGCCGCCGTGTAAAAAGCCAAATGGAAAAAACCCAAAAAGAATATTATTTGAATGAGC
>JABIPV010000209.1 GCA_018699075.1 Kordiimonadaceae bacterium
TACCTCTCCGGCGCCGCGAAGCTTTAAATCTTCTTCTGCAATGATAAAACCATCTTCGGTTTCCCGCATTATTTTAAGTCGTGCTTTTGCTGTTGCACCAAGTGCGGCACCATATAAAAGTAAACAGGTTGATTTATCTGCCCCCCTACCCACACGGCCACGAAGTTGATGAAGCTGAGACAGGCCAAATCTTTCTGCGTGTTCGATGATCATTACCGTCGCTTCTGGTACATCAACCCCCACTTCAATCACCGTGGTCGCTACCAGTAAATCAAATGCGCCTGTTGCAAAGCTGGACATTACTTCGTCTTTTTCTTTTGCTTTCATTTTACCGTGGACAAGTCCAACCCGTTCGCCAAATATTTGGGATAAATGACGGTATCTTTCATCTGCAGCCGCAAGGTCAAGTACTTCGGATTCTTCCACAAGTGGACAAACCCAATAAATACGCGCACCGCTTTTAATGGCTCTATCAGTTGCTAAAATAACATCATCAAGACGGTTTAAAGCCATCACCCTCGTATCTACAGGTGTTCTTCCTGGCGGTTTTTCATCAAGTTTTGAAACATCCATATCCCCATATACTGTCAGTGTTAAGGTGCGGGGTATGGGCGTTGCCGTCATGGCGAGAATGTCCATTCCCTTCCCCGGTTTTCCTTTTGCCGTCAAGGTCATACGTTGTTCAACACCAAAACGATGCTGTTCGTCGATCACGGCAAAAGCAAGGTCTTGATATAGTACATCCTTTTGGAATATGGCATGCGTTCCAACCAAAATGTCAATTTCGCCCGATGCAAGCTCTTCGAGTATTTTTTCCCGAGCTTTGCCTTTATCCCGTCCAGTAAGTACGGCAATTTTTACATCACCCCCCTTTGCCATTTCTGTAAGGCTGGTAAAATGTTGGCGGGCTAATATTTCTGTTGGTGCAAGTATGGCGCATTGATATCCGTTTTCCACCGCTCCTAACATGGCAAGGAGAGCAACCACCGTTTTACCACTTCCCACATCCCCCTGAAGCAATCGCATCATTGCTGATGGGTCCTCCATGTCATTCTGTATTTCAAGCAGTGATCTTTGTTGAGCGCCCGTAAGCGAATAAGGAAGGTCAGATAGTATTTTATCAATTAGGTTTCCCGTAGCCTTTATCACCCGGCCTTTTTTCTTCTTTGTTTGACGTCGCATAATTTCAAGTGCCAGTTGGTTGGCAAGTATTTCATCATATGCAAGCCTCACCCGTGATATTGACCCGGAAGACGTATCTTCCAGACTTTTGGGATGATGGGCAATATTTAATGAACTGTTCCAATCAGGCCATTTCTCCCTATCAAGTAAGCTTTGATCTAGCCACTCAGGTAACTCTTTGGCTTTTAAAGTGGCATCATTAATAATACGCGCCATAACCTTGCCACTGATCCCCGCCGTTAAGGGATATACCGGTTCAATTTCGGGGATTTCATCTTTCTTATCAAGAGTTAGCATATAATCAGGATGGCTCATTTGTAGTTGGCCGTTATAAACCTCTACTTTGCCACTGATAAGCCGCCTCTCCCCTTCAGGAAGCTGCTTCATAATATAATCTTGACGTGGATGAAAGAACACCAACTGGATACTACCTGTATCATCATGGCACCAAACACGATAAGGCTTTTTGCTTTTAGCCGGTGAAGCATCATGCTCACCAACAATAACTTCAATAGTAACC
Organism: Kordiimonadaceae bacterium; assembly: GCA_018699075.1. Taxonomy (GTDB): domain Bacteria; phylum Pseudomonadota; class Alphaproteobacteria; order Sphingomonadales; family Emcibacteraceae; genus Pseudemcibacter. Next base: position 1,703 of record JABIPV010000209.1, read on the forward strand.
ACCTGATCAAAAAGAATATCTTTTAATTGAAGCCCCGTTCGTCGATCAATTATGTCCACCGGCATATGCCAAAGAAGATCCAAAATCCGTGATCCACAAATTTTTTCAAGGTTGGCAGCGATGCGTGCACCTACTCCCGGAAGGGTCTGTGTATCGGTAAAAAAAGGATATAGAATTTCCGGTCTCATGTTCGCCTTAAATATTTATGGTTTTATTAGTTTTATTTTGTCACATTTTTTAATATACACATAGCATATTTTACCAACTTTAAAATGAGAAGTTAAGTGACGCAATTTAATACACCCGGCTTTATCGAAGGCAGCATAGATAGCGATGAAAACATTGACATCCGTAGAAAACGGCTGAAATTCAGAAGTTGGCATCGTGGGATTAAAGAAGCTGATATTCTACTTGGATCATTTGCGGATAAATTTCTGGCTCAAATGACGGTCGCACAGTTGGATAAATATGAAAATTTATTGCGCGAAGCCGATTCTGACATCGTCGCATGGATCACAAATGACCGAGAACCACCTGAACATTATAAACATGATGTGATGGATATGCTTACATCCATAGATTATATCAAGATATTAAAGTGACCCATTTATCCGACGAAGAAGTAAATCTGATTTTAAGCAACGTGCCGGAAGGCATGGATGCATTGGTCATTGCTGAAACTGCCACAAATATGAAAGCGAATAAACCGTTTCTTCATATTGCCCGCGACGATATGCGGATGGAAAACTTAGCTGAACTGGTGCAATATTTTGCACCAGAAATAGAGGTAATTACCTTTCCTGCATGGGACTGCCTTCCTTACGATAGAGTATCACCAAACCCAGATATCCTAAGTACCAGAATGACAAGCTTGATTAAAATTCTTAATCCGCAAAAAAAGAAAGTTATCATCAGTACAATTAATGCTATCACACAGCGCATCCCTGCCCAAGAAACCATTAAATCTGCGAGCTTCAAAACATCCGTTGGCGCTGCCATCAATACGGCAGAACTCACCACCTACTTAACCCATAATGGCTACTCCCGCGCCAGTACGGTGGTTGATCATGGTGACTTTGCCATTCGTGGCAATATTATTGATATATTCGCACCCGGGTCAAAAAAACCCGTTAGAATTGATTTATGGGGTGATGAAGTAGATACGATTAAAGACTTCGATCCGATCAGCCAAAGAACAGACCAGAAAATTGATAAAATTGAACTTGTACCTATGGGGGAAGTATTTCTAGATGAAAAATCAATTCGGGAATTTCGCAAATCTTATGTGACGGAATTTGGTACTGCGCGTGGCAATGATCCTCTTTATGAAGCCGTAACCGAAGGTCGTAAGCATGCAGGTATGGAACATTGGCTACCTTTTTTCCATGAAAAGCTTGAAGTATTATTTGATTATCTTCCTTCCCCGCTTGTCACTATGGATAACTTAACAACGGAAGCATTAGAAACTAGGTTAAGTGCCATATCAGATTATTACCTTGCCCGTAAAAGCGCTTATGAAGATGCGCCGCAAAAATCTGGTACGATTGCACCTTATAAACCCATTCCTCCAGAACAGCTCTTTATGAGCGCAGTAGAATGGCAAAAACATGCGGAAAATTTAAAAATTCACAAATTTATTCCGTTTGATGCGCCACCAGATCAAGACATAAGAGTTCATAAAGGTAGCGCAGGACGAAATTTTGCTCTGGAACGTAATGACAAAAATATTAACATTTATGATGCCTTGCGAAAACATTTAGTAAGTCTTAATGAAGGGGGAAAGAAAACATACCTCGCCAGTTATAGCATAGGTGCACGTGACCGATTAAGCGGTGTGTTAAATGACCATGGCATGTCGAACCATAAACTGCTTGATAATTGGAAAAGCTCAATACGCCTGCCAAAAGGAACAATCGGCCTCATCATTTTACCGCTTGAGCACGGGTTTGAAACCGATAAATTCGCCATCATTTCCGAACAAGATATTTTAGGCGATCGTTTAATCCGTAAAGTCCGCCGCACGCGTAAGGCAGAAAACTTTATTTCTGAAGCGTCTTCACTTACCCCTGGTGATTTGGTTATACATATGGATCACGGCATTGGCCGTTATGTAGACATAAAAACCATTGATGTAAGTGGTGCGGCCCATGACTGTGTTCTTCTTACCTATCACGGTGGTGACAAGCTATATGTACCCGTTGAAAATATTGAAATATTAAGCCGGTACGGCAATGAAGAAAGTGATGGAAAACTTGATAAGTTAGGTAGTGCCGCTTGGCAAGGCCGTAAAGCAATGCTGAAAAAACGCATTCGTGAAATGGCCGATGAGCTGATTAAAGTTGCCGCAGAGCGCGCTCTTCGTAAAGGTGAAGTTATTAAGCCCGCAGACGGACTTTATAACGAATTTTGTGCACGCTTCCCCTATACGGAAACCGATGATCAGTTAAGGGCCATTGCTGATGTAATCAATGACCTATCAAGTGGCCGACCAATGGACCGTCTTATATGCGGGGATGTGGGATTTGGCAAGACGGAAGTTGCGTTAAGATCAGCCTTTCTAGCTGTCATGGAAGGCTTCCAAGTGGCGATCGTTGCACCGACAACATTACTGGCAAGGCAACATTTTAAAACATTCTCGGACCGATTTAAGGGTCTCAATATTAAAGTGGGGCATCTTTCGAGGCTGGTCACATCCAAACATCAAAAACTCACTAAAGAAGAAGTTGCGAAAGGCGACTGTGAGATACTGATTGGAACCCATGCGGTTCTCGGAAAATCGGTGCATTTCAATAATTTGGGCTTGTTGATAATTGATGAAGAACAACATTTTGGTGTAGGGCATAAAGAACAACTCAAAAAATTAAAAAGCAATGTTCATGTGCTTACTTTAACAGCGACACCTATCCCACGAACATTGCAGCTGGCCATGAGTGGTATACAGGGCTTAAGTCTTATAGCCACACCACCAATTGACCGTCTAGCGGTTAGAACATTTGTTCTTCCCATGGATGATCTTGTGATCAGGGAAGCTTTACTTCGTGAACATTACCGAGGAGGGCAGAGCTTTTATGTGTGTCCAAGAATTTCAGATTTAAAAGAAATTCGCGAATTATTAAAAGATATTGTGCCTGAAGTAAAAGTCGTCACCGCACACGGTCAAATGCCCCCAGGACAAATTGAAGACATTATGAATGCTTTCTATGATGGGGCCTATGATGTGCTTCTTTCAACAACAATTGTAGAAAGTGGTCTTGATATTCCAACCGCCAATACAATGATTATTCACCGTGCAGATAATTACGGCCTGGCCCAACTTTATCAATTAAGAGGCCGGGTTGGTAGGTCCAAAGTACGTGCTTATGCCTATCTTACATTGCCACCACGCCGCATTCCGACACCACAAGCAGAAAAAAGATTGCATGTCCTACAAACCCTTGACACATTAGGCGCGGGGTTCACCCTTGCCAGTCATGATCTGGATATTCGGGGTGCCGGCAATTTATTGGGTGATGAACAATCAGGGCATATCAAAGAAGTAGGAATTGAACTTTATCAACAGATGCTTGAAGAAGCCGTTGCCCAAGCCAAATCTGGATCATTTGATGACGACTTCGAAGAAGGTTGGTCACCACAAATTAATGTCGGTGCCAGTGTGATGATTCCCGAAAATTACGTTAAAGACCTCAATTTAAGAATGTCATTATATAGGCGAATTGCAAGTTTAAGCAATAAGAATGAGATTGATGGTTTTGGTGCTGAACTCATAGACCGTTTCGGGAAATTGCCCGAAGAAGCAGAACATTTGTTGAAAATTATTGAAATAAAACATTATTGTAAACGCGCCGGAATAGAAAAAATTGAAACCGGCCCTAAAGGCGCAATTATATCCTTTAAAAGTTCAAAATTTGCCAATCCGGGAGGCTTAATCGAATTCTTAACCAAGCAAGGTTCTGTGACGAAAATCAGACCTGATCATAAATTAGTTTATGTGCGAAAATGGTCGAAAATTGAAAGTAGACTACAAGGGTCACTTAATCTGTCAAAAGTTCTCAGCAAGATTGCCGAACAAGAAATGCCCAATAGATAAAGTTTTTACTATTTATTAAGAGATATTTATAAAGTGCTGTTTAAAATAAAAGTATGATTAATGGAATTAACACAAGTTTATCTGGATTATTAGCCGCCTCTACGCGGGCGAGCACTGCTGCCAATAACATCGCAAATGCATTTAATACATCCAAACCTACTGGTGGCGACACATCAACCGCAGCCTTAAGGACTTCGCGTGCTTATGTTCCTGAAAGAACCGTGAATAGTTCCAGAAAAAATGGCGGGGTGATTGCAACTAACGTACCTATCAACCCAGCATCTTTAAGCGTTTATAGTCCAGACAACCCCGTATCAAACCAGCAAGGCTTCGTTAATGTTCCCAACGTTGATCTTGCCGTTGAATTTTCAGAATTAATCAAAGCAAAACACGCCTATAAAGCAAATGCAGCCGTACTAAGAACCTTGGCCGAAACACAAGAAACAGCACTGGACATTCTTAAATAAAGTATCAATAAAAAAGTTAGTAAACATGGATGTTCTTTTTAATTTAATTGGCAA
>JABIPV010000161.1 GCA_018699075.1 Kordiimonadaceae bacterium
ATTAATGAAAAAAAGTCACCCCGACCAAGGTGGTTCAGGCTATTTTGCGGCCAAGTTAAATCAAGCCAAAGAAATATTATTAGATTAAAATTTTTGGATATTTAATGCCACAATCACATCAGTTCAACCAAAGCATCCTTCGTGAATACGATATCCGGGGAATAGTAGGAGAAAAGCTTTTTGAAGCAGATGCTGCTGCCTTAGGTAGAGCATTCGGATCTGTGGTCATTAGAAATGGTGGGCGAAAAATTTGCTTGGGCTATGATGGTCGTTTAAGCTCTCCCATGATGGAAAAAGCTATTCTTGAGGGTCTTCTTTCTACTGGATTAGATGTTATTCGCATCGGACTTTGTCCAACACCGATGCTTTATTATTCGGTATTTGAATTGGATACTGATGGCGGCATCATGATCACAGGTTCCCATAATCCTTCTAATTATAATGGTTTCAAAATGATGCTCGGCAAAGGCGGGTGTTACGGTGAACAAATTCAAAATCTTGGAAAACTGAGCGTCGCAGGTGATCTTGAAGAAGGAACAGGATCAGAGTGCCAAGTTGACATTTTTGATCGTTATATTGATCGTCTTCTGAAGGATGTAGAGTTTGACGCATGGGAAAAAGCGGATTTAAGAATAGGTTGGGATGCAGGTAATGGTGCATCAGGAGACGTAATTAGTGCCGTTACGAAACGGCTGCCGGGTAAGCATTTTCTGTTAAATGAGCAAATTGATGGTACATTTCCATCACATCATCCTGACCCAACTGTTGCAGAAAATTTGGTGGAATTACAAGACAGTGTGGCTGCAAATAATTTGGACGCGGGGGTTGCGTTTGATGGTGACGGCGACCGTATTGGGGCGGTAGACTGTGGCGGTGAGATTGTTTGGGGTGATCAACTACTGGCAATTCTTGCAAAAGATGTGCTCGCAGAGTTGCCGGGTTCAAAAATAATTGCCGATATAAAATGTAGCCAATTATTGTTTGATCATATTAACAAACTAGGTGGTGATCCTGTCATGTGGAAATCAGGTCATTCACTCATTAAAAGTAAAATGGTTGAACTAGAGGCACCACTCGCAGGTGAAATGAGCAGCCATATTTTCTTTAAACATAAATATTATGGATTTGACGATGCGGTTTATGTTGCGTTAAGGCTTTTAAATACTGTAGCCCGTGAAAAAGGGGGCCTAGAAGCATTAAGGCTTAGCCTTCCCGCAGTCGTTAATACACCAGAAATTAGAATTGAATGCGCAGAAGGGCGCTCGTTTGAAGTTGTGGATGAAGTTCTTTCACGCTTAAGTAAAACGGATGCTGATGTTATTGACCTTGATGGTGCGCGTGTTCTTTCTGATGATGGATGGTGGCTTATAAGGGCTTCAAATACGCAAAATGTGATTGTAGCACGCTCTGAAGGTAAGGATTTAAAAGCATTGCGGAGGGTTTATTCTGATTTATCTCAGCAACTTAAGTTGAGCGGCGTAACTCCCCCTTTCTTAGATTAAAGATAAGTATTTATCTGTATATTTTCCCTTAATTGTTAATTATGATAAGATTATACAATATAGATTATAATTATTATTGATAAAAATGGCTCTATGCCCTTTAAATTTTAAAATATAGTTTTATCTTTAATAAAGAGTTTTTTTTGAAATGTTAATGGTAACAATATGAGCGATAAAGAGAATGATAATCAAGGCGACTTTGAAGGTTCTGTACTGACAAAAGCCAAGCCTAAAACTAAAAAGCCATCTATGTATAAGGTGTTGATGCTTAATGACGACTATACGCCAATGGATTTCGTTGTTCTTGTTTTACAAAAATTCTTTAAAAAACCAGAATCAGAAGCGTTAGGAATAATGTTGCAAGTCCATCAAAAAGGTGTTGGTGTCTGTGGCGTTTTTAGTTTTGAAATTGCTGAAAGCAAAGTGCATCAAGTAGTGGATTATGCCAGAAAATATGAACATCCATTACAGTGTACTTTAGAAAAAGATTAAACTTAGGAGAGTTAAGTGCCTACATTTTCACCGAATTTGGAACACACACTTCACCGCAGTGTAGCCGCGGCCAATAAAAGACAACATGAATTTGCTACGTTAGAGCATCTTCTTCTTGGATTATTGGATGATCAGGATGCGGTAGCTGTATTGCGTGCCTGCGATGTTAATATTACGCAGTTAGGCGCAGAGCTTAGGGCGTATCTAGATCAAGAACTTGAAAATATTACCGAAGAAACCAGTCTGGATGCGACACCGACTGCTGGTTTTCAAAGGGTAATTCAACGATCAATTTTGCATGTTCAAAGCAGTGGCCGCGAAGAAGTTA
>JABIPV010000286.1 GCA_018699075.1 Kordiimonadaceae bacterium
ACCCTTTCCAAGATCCGAGCAAAGAACAGGAAAATGCACCAAGTTTGCAAAAATTAATGTCTAGCCTTGGTTCTGATACGGATAAAATAAAAACTAAAAAAATAACGGCAAACCCTATCAATAAAATTATTGACCCTTCACCAACGGTGACTAAAAATAAACCCAGAACTGTACCCAACTATGAGCACATCTTTCCAAAAAATGTCACGCCTCCCATGGGGCCAATACAATTAGATAAACTTGAGAGAAATTTCACCACTATGGATATGAGTGGTCTTATATCACAACAAAATATTTGTGTAGTTGTCGATAATTTACCCCCACAAGTGGTTTATACGAAAAAATATATTTCGCTTTATGAAGTAAATAATTCAATTTTGCCGGGATATGATATTTCTGCTGATAAATGGCTGTTTCAACGTCTAACAAAAACATTTGATTTGAGACTTATGAAAGCGCTTAGAGATAATAATTCTTTTCCTGATCAGGTTTTATCAATTAATATCAATGTTTCAACAGTTCTTTCTAAAGAATTCGATAAATTTATCGCTAAACAAAAACAAGTATCTCCTCACCCAATGGTATTTGAAATTACCTTGTTTGATATTATGTCGAACATAAATGAGTATTTTCAAGCACAAGAGAAATTGGATAAACTTGGATGTAAAATCTGCATATGTCAGATGGACATACAATCTTTATATGTATTAAATAGAGAACTATTAAATGTAGATTTTCTTAAAATACGCTGGAATCAAATCTATCAAACAGTCCTTAGCCATTCAGACAAACAAAGAATTTCTCAGGTTATTAATGATCACGGAAAAATGCGTATTGCTCTTTCAAATTGCGATTCCAAGCAATCGTTAAAATTCGGCGATAGTGTCGGAATTGTCATGTATTCTGGTTTTGAGATCGATAAGTTACAGGGTTTACCATCTGGCCCTTAATATTCGGCACCAGCCTGCGTCAATACTCTCGTCAATTGTCTAAGGCGTCTATTTTCCAATGTTAAATCCATTGGTGTTCGCCCAGTATTATCAGCAATTGACCAGTCAGCGTTTGCTGCGAGTAACCTTTTCACAGATGCACGGTCATTACCCTGCACAGCCTTATAAAGAGCCGTTTCCCCGTTACGGTCACCTTTATTTACATCTGCGTTACTTGTAATTAACATGTCCATAACTTCACGAGCTCTGAGTCTGACAGCAACCATTAAAGCTGTTTCACCTGTTGATTTAATAGGTACGTCCGTATTGGCCTTCCCGTCCATTAAAAAAGTCATTAAAATGCTATCACGTAACTTTGCGGCAATATAAACTGCTGTTTCGCCATCATCATAACCACGGGTATTGATGTTCGCACCTCTTTGCAGATAAGATTTAACTTTACCGTAATCCTGATCTTTAACGGCTTTCAAGAATACGTAAGAATCTGACTGGCTTTCTTGCGCTGTTACGGAAACTGAAAAGCCCGGCAACATTATAAATGCAGCCATCAAAAGTCCTATTAAATACTTAAATTTGTTCATTGTCTAAACTCCGAGCTTTAAAATTATTTTAAAGCGTATTATAACATAAAGTTATAACTAGTCTATTCTTAACCCAAACTGAAGATTTATAATCATATGAACAACAATCAAACACCCCACAGACTTAATATTCGAATGATTATTTCTTTAATTTTAGTTGTCGTCGCTATAGGCGTTTGGAGCCTTTATTTGAGCAAAGATGATACCCCTTCGGCGGCTGATAATAGTCGCGCCCTAATCGGTGGTGCTTTTGAACTTACTAATCATAAGAACGAGATGGTTTCAGATAAAGATTTTCTGGGTAAATATATGATCGTATATTTTGGTTATACATATTGCCCAGATGTCTGCCCAATGGATTTACAAATTATGACCGACAGCATGCACCATCTTCCGCAGGAAATTGCAAATAAAGTGACCCCGGTCTTTGTAACGATTGATCCTGAACGTGATACTGTTGAAGTAATGGCGGAATATGTGCAATATTTTCATGAAGACCTGGTAGGCTTAACCGGTACTCTTGAACAAATTAATACTATAAAAAAAGCTTACCGTGTCTATGCCGCAAAAGCTGATGAAACTGAAGATTATCTAGTTGATCACACAGCCTATACGTATTTAATGGATACTGATGGTAGCTTACTCAAGCACTTTAATCATGGTGAAGATCCTGAACAAATGGCTTCAATTATGGCGACTTTGATCAAATAATGTCTGCAAATAAGCCTCCATTTTGGAAGAGTAAAACATTAGAGAAAATGTCTGAAAATGAATGGGAGTCTCTTTGTGATGGTTGCGGTTTATGTTGCCTTCATAAATTAGAAGACGAACAAACAGAAGACGTTTCTTATACTAACGTGGCTTGCCGTCTGCTTAATATTAATACTTGCCGCTGTAATCAATATACAAAACGTAAAAAGCTCGTACCGGACTGTGTCATTTTAAAGCCAAAAGATGTACAGAAATTCAAATGGTTACCCCCTACTTGTGCATATCGTTTGATATCAGAAGGAAAAGACCTTTATCCTTGGCACCCTTTACTTAGCGGATCTTCACAAACAGTAATTAATGCAGGCATTTCTATATCCGGAAAAGTAATTTCAGAACGTAACGCCGGTGATCTTCAAGATCACATAATTGATTTTCATGAATTAAGTTCTGAGGCTGATCATGAATGATCATTCAGACTTTGACCTTTATTTTAAAAAACACCGCCTCGCAAAGCGTATGAAATTACGTTATGACGCCGCCACAGATAGCGCGATTGTGACTATGCCGCCTCGCAGTAGCGAAAAAGCGGCGCGTAAATTCGCTGAAAATAATATTGAATGGTTGCAAGAACAACGACGGTCTTTACCTGAAATTAAAAAATTATGGCCGGGATTTTTTGTTCCTTACCAAGGGCAAGAACGATTAATCATTCATGATACAGATAAGTCTGGGCGGGTACATATTTCAGAAAATGAAATTATCGTTGGAGGTCCCCTAGAAGGCCTGCCTGTTAGACTAGAAAATTACCTAAAAAAACAAGCTCGGTTGGTGATTGAGCCGATGGCAAATGAAATGGCTAAAAATACTGGTAAACATTTTAAACGCATTCAAATTCGAGATACCAAAAGTCGCTGGGGCAGCTGTTCTTCATCAGGAACGCTTTCTTTTTCATGGCGTCTTATTATGACGCCTCCCGAAATTTTACGCTATGTAGTGGCTCATGAAGTTGCCCATTTATCAGAAATGAACCATAGCAAAGCTTTTTGGCATGTCGTCGATCAGCTTGTTTATAATGCAAAAACATCGCGAAAATGGTTAAAATCTGAAGGCAGCAGTTTAATGTTTATAAAAGTCGAACATCATCAATAAGCAATTTTAATTTAATTAGTGGGTTTTACGCGTGGTCTGACATTAGGCGTATCTAAGGTTGCATCATTTCGACCCAAATATACTCTATACATAAAGTTCTTCCATATATTTGCCGGTGTTCCACCGCCCGTAACGCCGCTCATTGGTGTGCTGTCATCTTTTCCAACCCATACCCCATTTATCATATCCCTACCATATCCAACAAAAAGTGCATCTTTATAATTTTGTGTTGTTCCGGTTTTTCCAGCAACAGGAAAATCCATTATTGCTGACCTAGCTGTACCAGAAGTCACAACATTTTCAAGCATTGACTGCATTGTAAATGTAACATCTTCATCTAGTATTCTTACTTCGGGACCTGGCATATGTCGGTAAAGGATTTGGCCGGAACTATTTTCAATTTCAACAATTCCATAAGGTTTTGTTTCAATCCCACCGCGCGCTACAACTGTATATGCCGCCGTGAGTTCAAGTAAATTTACTTCCGAAGTCCCTAAAGCTAAACTTGGTTCTGTGGTCATAGGAGAGGTAATTCCAAGTCGTTCTGACATATTTATTACATTGCTGCGGTTTACCCTTTCCGATAATTTCACGGCCACAGTATTTATAGATTTTGAGAAGGCTGTATTTAACGACACATCCCCTTCATAATTTCCGCCGTAATTTTTCGGGCTCCAGTCATTTAATATTATAGGGCTGTCTCTCATGATAGTATCCGGACCGTAACCCGCTTCTAATGCCGCGAGATATACAAACAACTTAAAAGCACTTCCGGGCTGTCTTTCTGCTTGAACTGCCCTATTAAATTGGCTTTCCCCGTAATTTTTACCACCTATTAATGCCCTTACAGCACCATCCAAATCCATCGATACTAACGCTGCTTGCGTGTCATCCAATCTTTCTTGTCTGCTTAATGTCTGCCTGACCGCGTTTGCGGCCATTTGCTGCATGTTTGGCACCAATGTTGTATGAATGATAATCGGTTCATTCACGGTGCCAATTAAATCAGGTACTTGTTCCACGATCCAATCAGTGAAGTATCGCACATCCCCACCAGCAGAGGCTCCATTGATATTTACACTGCGTTTTTTTGCTGCGTTGGCTGCTTTTTGATCTAAATACCCAACAGCGACCATATTATCTAATACGATTGACGTACGTGCATAAGCCCGCTCTACATCACGTAATGGCGAATATAAGGCCGGACCTTTTAGCATTCCGGAAAGCATTGCTGATTCTGTTAATGTTAAATTACGCGCCCCGTGGCCGAAAATTGTTCTTGATGCCGCATCAATTCCATATGCACCAGCTCCAAAATATGCTCGGTTCAGATAAATGGTTATAATTTCCTGTTTATCAAGTTTCATTTCTAACCAAAAACTCAATAATAATTCCTGAATTTTTCTCTTCAATGTCCTGCTGGAATTTAAATAAAGGTTTTTGGCAAGTTGTTGTGAAATTGTACTGCCGCCTTCAACAAGACGACCTGCGGTAATATTATTAACTGCGGCGCGTAATAGCCCACGAACGTCGAGGCCATAATGGTCAAAAAATCGTCTATCTTCTGTCGCAATTAAAGCTTCAATTAGTTCCGGAGGTATTTCATTATATTCTAACCAATCACCGTATACATCCCCGTACGTAGCAATTGGATCTCCGTTCCTATCCATTACCATTATTGTGGTTTTTGCATTTGTTGTTTCAATATTGGAAATATCAGGTAAGTCATAGGCATAGTAAACTGTTAGCGGCACCAATAAAATTACCCCCCAAACTACCACCACAAAAATACCATAAATCAATTTTGACAGGCCTTTTCTTGGCGCTTTTCTTTTATCAATTGGCGCGATGGCTGCCTTGCGTGATTTTTTCTTTTTTAGAAAATTAAATGTCATGTCCGTCCTAAATTCTACTTTATTAACAATAAGAGAAAGGCAAAATTATGACAAGCACCTTAGTGGGTGAGTTTTTTCTTGACTTTAGTTTCATATGTAACTAACATCACCTCATACGCTGATTATTTAAGGATAAGAATATGAAAATAGAGAGAATTCACCATGTTGCCTACCGCTGTATGGATGCTAACAGAACAGTAGATTTTTATAAGAAGTATCTCAATATGGATCTTGTTCTTGCTATTTCAGAAGACAAGGTCCCTTCAACGGGTGAACCGGATCCTTATATTCACATTTTTCTTGATGCTGGTTCGGAAAATGTTCTCGCCTTTTTTGAAATCCCAAATTCCCCAAAAATGGGTTGGGATGAGAATACACCTGATTGGGTTCAACATATGGCTTTTAAGGTTTCCGATGAAAAAACCATGATGGAAGCCAAAGAAAGGCTCGAAGAAGGTGGTATTGAAGTGGTTGGTCCGACAAACCACCATATTTTCCAGTCCATTTATTTCCGTGATCCAGATGGACACCGCCTTGAACTTGCTTATGATACTGCTTCCGTGGATGACTTAAAAAGACTTAATGAAGTGGCCCCTGAAATGATGACGGCATGGGCTAAAAGTAAAACCACACTGAAGCATGCGGCTTGGCTTCACGAAGAAGAGTTCAGCAATTAAAAAAAGCGGGCTAGATACCCGCTTTTTTAATATTTATAACTTTAATGTCTATACGTCTAAATTCGCTACGCTTAAGGCATTATCTTGAATAAATTCGCGGCGTGGCTCCACCACATCACCCATAAGTTTTGAGAATATCTCATCTGCTGTATCCGCATGACTGACTTTTACTTTTAATAGACTACGCGCATCAGGATCAAGGGTCGTTTCCCAAAGTTGACCCGGGTTCATTTCACCCAGTCCTTTATAGCGTTGAATTGAAAGGCCTTTACGACCGTATTTTATGATATATGTCAGTAATTCACTTGGTAAATTAATATCATGACTTTCTTCTTTTCTTGTAATCGAAGAAGTGGTTTCAAAGACTTGAGCGCGTTCCGCAGCAGCTTCGTTTAATTTACGGGCTTCCGCAGAAGCAATAAATATCGCATCAATGCGATATACATCTTTAATACCTCTAATTTCTTGAACAAAGGTAACACCGTCACCTTCCTCATCAAGGCGGGCTGTCCAATTATCTTCACCAACGCCAGCACGCGCATTAAGACGATTTGTTACTTTAGTAAGTATAGCATCAGCGCCTTTACCACGTAAAAGTACATCTTCAGAAAGCGCGCCAAGAACTGCGAGTTCTTCAATCAGTTCTTTATTATAGCGATTAGATACATGGGCAAGTACACGGTTAACACGGCGCGTATTTTCCACCAGTTCCGCAAGGTCATTTCCGGCAATTTGAGTCCCATTACCAAGAGTAAGTAACATTTCTTCGAGTGTCTGAGCGATCAAATAATCTTCGAGCGCCGGATCATCTTTAATATATACCTCAGATTTCCCCCGACTTACTTTGTAGAGTGGCGGCTGTGCAATATATAAATATCCATTATCAATCAGTTCCGGCATTTGACGGTAAAAGAATGTTAGCAGCAACGTACGGATATGGGCCCCATCCACATCGGCATCAGTCATGATAATTACTTTATGATAACGCAGCTTTTCAATATTAAAGCCACCGTGTTCAACATCTGGTCCTATACCTGTACCGAGAGCCGTAATCAACGTGCCAATTTCCTGAGAGCCCAACATACGGTCAAATCGCGCACGTTCAACGTTTAGAATTTTACCCTTGAGAGGCAAAATTGCTTGGTTCTTTCTATGACGTCCCTGCTTAGCACTACCGCCAGCAGAGTCTCCTTCCACTATGAAAATTTCCGCTTTTTCAGGGTCTCGTTCCTGACAATCTGCTAATTTCCCCGGTAATGATGAAATATCAAGAACACCTTTGCGACGGGTAAGTTCGCGAGCTTTTCGCGCAGCCTCACGGGCCGCAGCCGCTTCACAAATTTTGCCTATGATAATTTTTGCGTCTGCGGGACGCTCTTCAAACCATTGGCTCAATTTTTCATTAAGCAAACTTTCAACAACCGGCCTTATTTCTGATGAAACTAATTTATCTTTAGTTTGTGAGGAGAATTTTGGGTCAGGAACTTTAACACTGAGCACGCAGGTTAGGCCTTCACGGCTATCCTCACCAGAAATGGAGACTTTTTCTTTCTTAGAAATACCTGAACTTGTTGCATAATTATTTATGGTACGTGTCAGCGCTCCACGAAAACCCGCTAAATGGGTGCCGCCATCACGTTGAGGAATATTATTGGTAAAACAAAGTACATTTTCATGATAGCTATTGTTCCATTGCAATGAACACTCAAATATCACATCATCTTTTTCACCAATAATCGTGATTGGTTTATCAATTAACGCAACCTTACTACGGTCAAGATATTCTACATATGCTTCGATACCACCTTCGTAATAAAGCTCAACTTCTTCATGATCACTGGTACGGTGATCTTGAACAACAATTCTTACCCCTCTATTTAGAAAAGCGAGTTCACGAAAACGATGCTTTAGTATTTCATAACTAAAATCTACATTGGTGAATGTATCCGTCGATGGCTTAAACGTTACTTGGGTTCCTGTTTGGCCAGGCGCATCTCCAACCACAATAAGATCTTCAAGCGGCTCACCATGTTCAAAGCGCATATAATGTTCTTTATCATTACGCCAAATGCGTAGCTCAAGATAATCAGATAACGCGTTTACAACAGACACGCCAACCCCATGAAGGCCCCCAGACACCTTATAACTATTAGAATCGAACTTACCTCCCGCATGAAGTTGGGTCATAATAACTTGCGCAGCAGAAACCCCTTCTTCTTCATGAATATCTACAGGAACCCCTCGACCATTATCGGTAACAGAAATGGAGCCTTCTTCATTCATGGTAATCAGAACTTTATCACAATAGCCCGCGAGGCTTTCATCAATCGCATTATCGGAAACCTCAAAAACCATATGATGCAAACCGGTGCCGTCATCAGTATCACCGATATACATTCCCGGACGTTTTCTCACCGCATCAAGGCCTTTTAATACCTTAATCGAATCTGCGCCATACTCTTCTGCGCCTTCAGTTGCATCTTTTACCTGTGTATCGTCAGACATAAAGTCTCGTCCTTTATTTAATTATATTTATTGGGTGCTAATATAGCACATTTCTTACTTATCTTCTTCTACTTTACCATCTTCAAAGTGAAAAAATTTAGCCCTTTTTCCCATTTGTTCAAATAATGATTTATCGGTTCCTGTTAGCCAGACTTGTGATCCGATATCGTAAAGCTCTTCAAACAAAAATCCTCGTCTTTTTTCATCCAAATGGGCGACTATTTCATCTAAGAGTAATAAAGGCGGTGCCCCAAACTGAGTGGCACTTAAACGCGCACTTGCCAGAGTTATGCCGATTAATAATGCTTTTTGTTCACCTGTTGAACAAAGCTCCGCCGGCATATTTTTATCTACATGACGCACCAACAAATCCGTTTTATGAGGGCCAATTGATGTGCGACCTGACCTGGCATCTGACTGTCTGGTTTGAATAAGGCGTTCGCAGAAATCCCCTTCAACATCTACCGCAGGGCGAATTAAAAGATCTTCTTCTAGCTCACCACCCAGAGATAGTGTTGCTCTTGGAAAGGCCGACTGACTTTCCATTATTGCTTGACCTAGCTTTTGAATAGCGTCAAGGCGTGCAGCGGCCACTGCAACACCATGTTCGGCCATTCTACCCTCTAAAGTCGCAACCCATACTGGGTCTGCGTTTCCTTCGGACAACAAACGCCCTCTTTCACGCATTACTTTTTCATAGGCATTCACTTCACGGGTATGAGTGGGGTGATAAGCGGCCACTAACCTGTCAAGAAATCTTCTGCGTCCAGACGCTCCTTCAACAAAAAGGCGGTCCATTTGCGGGGTAAGCCACGCCACTTGAAGTATTTCATCAAATGCGGCCGGACTTGATAAGTTCTCACCGTCCAAACGACCTATCCGCCGATCTGGTGACGTTTCCGATGAAAGTTCATGACGGGGCACAAGACCGCTGCCAAGTTGTCTCATACCTTCAGGTGTCATAACCCGGCCAGCAACCGCCCATGGAGATTTCGCCCCGAGCTTATTTACATCTGAAAGCCTTGCTTGTCTTAAGCCACGACCCGGCGAAAGAAACGAGAGTGCTTCTAATAAGTTCGTCTTACCCGCGCCATTTGCACCCGTAAGAACAACCGAACTCGCACCTACATTTAGTTCCATACTTTCATAAGAACGAAAGTTATTGAGCATCACCCGATCCACATAAAGCACAAGTGCCTTACCCAAGGGCAAGGCACTGTCAAAATTTTGAGGTACATTTGAATGTGCTAAAATGCTCACCCGAGACCCCGTTAAACTCTCATAGGCATAAGAACGTAAAGGGCGCCTTCATCAGTTAAATCCTTCAAGATCGTAGGTGCCGCCGCATCTGCAAAAGCAACCTGCACAACATCGCCTTCGATTTGGGCGAGAATATCAAGTAAATAACGTGAGTTAAAACCAATTTCCATTTCGTCAGATTCGTAACTAACCGAAAGTTCTTCTGTCGCTGTACCATGTTCAGGACTATTTACAGAAAGCTTAAGCTGCCCTGTTTCCATACCAAGCTTAACAGAACGGGTTTTATCAGAAGAGATTGTAGAAACACGGTCTACAGCCTCCGCAAGGATTTTACTGTCTACTTCCATATTTTTATCGTTCCCTTCCGGGATCACACGGGAATAGTCCGGGAATGTTCCGTCAATTAATTTTGACGTAAGAACAATATCCGCAAATGTGAAACGGATTTTCGTATCAGAAAGACTAACCTGAACATCCCCTTCATATTCATCGATTAATTTTCTAAGTTCACCAACAGCTTTACGCGGAACAATAATACCTGGCATCTCAGCAGCACCCTCCGGCATGTCCACATCGAAACGTGCCAACCTGTGGCCATCCGTAGCCACACCACGAAGAACGGCTTCACCGTTATCATCACTGGCTGCATGTAGATAAATACCATTAAGGTAATAACGTGTTTCTTCCGTTGAAACGGCAAAACGTGTTTTATCCATCAACCTTTTAAGGTTTATAGCCGTTACATTAAAACTCACAGGTAAATCACCTTCTGACATAACCGGGAAATCTTCGCGCGGTAGACAAGAAAGCGTAAAACGTGAGCGCCCTGCGCTGATGGTCATGCGACCACTGTCCACATCATAATAAAGCTCTACTTTTGAGCCTTCTGGTAGTTTCCTGACAATGTCGTACAGCGTATGTGCCGGGGCTGTGATGCCGCCCGCTTCTTCTGTTTCAACAGCGACCGATTCGCCAATCGCTATATCCAAATCCGTTGCAGCAAGACTTAGACGACCATTTTCAGCTTCAAGCAATACATTCGATAAAATGGGAATGGTATTACGGCGCTCTACAACACTCTGGATATGCCCAAGAGATTTAAGTAAGGCGCCTCGTTCTATATTCAATTTCATTTGATAATTTCACGCTTCATATTTATTAGATTTTTCACCCAAGACTTACAAAAGTCCAATTCATATTTATTAAATATTATTGAAAAACAGACTACCATAATCAGCCATGACGTCAATGGCTTTTTCATTGCTTTTCTGCCGAGTCGCAATATAATTTTATATTAGCTTAAATGAGCTTAAATTTAGGTGCTGAACATCCGCTCAAGATGGATAATATCCTCATCAAGCACACTATCTGTTTGTCGCAGTTCTTCTATGCGTTTTACAGCATGCATAACGGTTGTATGGTCGCGTCCGCCAAACTTTCTGCCAATAGACGGAAGTGATTGAGAGGTCATCTGCTTACAGAGAAACATGGCGACTTGTCGTGGTCGCGCCACTTGACGCGCACGGCGCGCGGAAGAAAGATCAGAAAGCTTGATATTAAAATAATCTGCAACCTGTCTTTGAATTTCATCAACCGTAACCCGGCGGTCATTGGCACGTAGCAAGTCCTGGAGGACTTCTTGCGTCATATCGAGGGTAATAGGCCTGCCGATCAGCGTAGAATGAGCCACCATGCGGTTAAAAGCCCCTTCAAGTTCACGTACGTTCGAGCTGATACGACGCGCGAGAAACTCAAGCACTTCACTTTGAATTTCAACTTCTGAAACACTATTGGCTTTTTGTTGCAATATGCCTAGGCGTAATTCGTAATCGGTCGGATGAATATCAGCTACCAAGCCCCAACCAAGTCTAGACCTAATGCGTTCTTCAACGCCTTCTAGGTTAGAAGGCGAACGATCCGCTGATAGGATCACTTGCCTATGATTATCAACCAATGCGTTAAATGTATGAAAAAATTCTTCTTGAGTACTTTCTTTATTGGCAATGAATTGCAAATCATCCACCATCAACAAATCCACATTACGGAATTTTTTCTTAAACGACATGGTATCTTTATAACGAATGGCCGATACAAACTGGTACATGAATTGTTCCGCAGACAAATAAACCACTTTTCGGTTTGGGAAATGTTCTCGGTTTGCCCAGGCAATCGCGTGCATCAAATGAGTTTTACCAAGCCCCACCCCGCCGTGCAGATAGAGCGGGTTAAAATTCACATCTTTATTTTCAGCAACCCGCCGTGCTGCCGCGTAAGCAAGTTCGTTTGATTTACCTAAGACAAAACTATCAAATGTAAACCTTGGGTCAAGAGGTGCACCAAACTCATTATTACTCATTACTTTTGCTTTAGTTTTTGTTGATTTACTCTTTTTAGAAATCTCTCTTGCTTCCTCCTCTTTATCCGCTCCTTTAAAGCCGGACAAAACAACGATTTCTATATCATGAACGTCTGCATTTGCCCTGTTCCAGGCCCCTTTAAGACGATCTTCAAAATTTGACATCAACCAATTACGCATAAAGCGTGTCGGCGCTGCCATAATCGCGCGGTCATCTTCCACGTTGATCAATGCCAGCGGCTTAAACCAGCTTTTATAGGTATTTTCATCAAAATCTGCGCGCAGATAATCAAGTACATTGTTCCACTGCATATCGATGTTTAATTCTTGAGTCATATAGTCAATTGTGCTCTTTGATTAATATTTATTATTAATGTTGCCACGGCAGGTTTCGTCCTTGCCATCCTGATTTTCTACCCCGATGACCCTCTTCATCAGGGTCTCCTTCAAATCCTTCTAGAATATTATAGCTATTCGCATAACCTGCCTTCGTTGCCGCTATTGCTGCCCCAATCGAGCGAACACCCGTACGGCATAAAAAGTAAATGGACGTTTCTTTATCAGATACAGCCGAGGTCAGCTGCGAAATGAACTCTTCATTCGGTATGCGATCAGGAAAACTTACCCACTCAATAAAAATATTTCTTTTGTCGATGTCAGATAAATCAGTCACGCCTACACATTTCCATTCTGCGAGGGTGCGTACGTCTACAAGAACTGCTTTTTTATTTTCTGAAAGTAAGTCCCACGCTTCTTTTGGCGTGATATCCCCTTTATACTGTGTCGACATTATTTATCTTTCCTCAATTCAACTTTTTTTAACAACAAGAAACCTTTTCATAAGCCATAGAAATCACATTCTGAAAACCATGCTTACAGTGAATAATTTTTTTTAGATGTCTATAAATTATTAGATAATTAAAGTACCCATCATCAAGACATCATGCAACAGATCAGTGAAGCGAAAATAAAATAAAATACCACCCTATGTCTTAATCATGGTTAAGCATACTAGATATAGTAGGGTGTGTTTTTTGAAAAAAATCAAATTTTATATAATAAGAACATTAAGAGAATATCGCTCTTTCAGATGCCCATAAAAAAAGCCGAACCCTTTTTGGTTCAGCTTTTTAATGATTTTTGGCTCTAATTTTGTGCCATGTCAGGCGAATCGTGACAATCCTTGACGCGACTCGATAACCATTATCTTAAAGGGTTATGCAAGTGCCTTAACACGTTTTGCTAAACGAGAAACTTTACGTGAAGCTGTCTTCTTATGAAGAACGCCTTTTGTAACGCCGCGCATTAATTCTGGCTGAGCTGCTCTTAGAGCAACTTTTGCTTCATCGGCATTTCCTGCTTCAACAGCAAGTTCAACTTTTTTCACATATGTACGAATACGGCTACGACGTGCTTTGTTAATCAATTCACGGTTTGCGTTACGACGTACTCTTTTCTTAGCTTGTAATGTATTAGCCATTATATATTCTATTCCTTGTTAGAGACCTGTCTCAAAACTACCCAAGATAACAACTATCTTTATATGGTAGGAGAATCAGTGTCCTCAAATTCTTTCAATGTCTTATTTAGCTTGTGGCTTATAAACATGAGACAGTCATTGGTCAACAAGCTTTTCATCTAATTACATGAAAAGGCGTAATTTATTCCATTCTTTCTATGATTTGTACTATTTATGGGTAAATTGAGCTGTTCTTTTATCTATAAAAGCGGCCATGCCCTCTTTTTGATCTGAGGTCGCAAATAATGAATGAAAAACACGCCGTTCGAATCGCATACCTTCTTCAAGTGAACTTTCATAAGCCACATTAACGCATTCTTTTGCAATCGCTACCGACGGTGCCGAAAGATCGGCAATTTTTCCGGCAGCGACTAATGCTTCATCTAGCAATTGATTATCGGGAACCACCCTGCTCACAAGGCCGCTTCTTTCTGCTTCGTCGGCATCCATTAACCGTCCCGTTAGCACCATATCCATTGCTTTTGATTTACCAACAAATCGTGTAAGTCGTTGTGTTCCACCTGCGCCCGGTATCACGCCAATTTTAAGTTCAGGTTGACCAAATTTAGCACTTTGGGCAGCTATAATAAAATCACACATCATTGCGAGTTCGCACCCCCCACCAAGAGCATATCCCGATACCGCCGCGATTACAGGCTTTTTGCACCGCGTCACTTCTTCCCAATTGGCGCTAACAAGCCCTTCTTCATATACATCCATGTAAGATTTAGACTGAATTTCTTTTATGTCTGCTCCCGCGGCGAATGCTTTTTCGCTTCCTGTAAGTACTATCGCGCGAATTTCATCATCCGCTTCAAATTCTTTTAATGCTGCCGTAAGCTCATCCATCATTTCATTATTAAGCGCATTTAACGCTTCCGGACGATTAAGTGATATACGAACGACTGATGGAAAGCGGTCAATAAGGATGCAGTTATAAGCCATAATTTGTTCTTTCTAATATTATCCACTGTTAATTTGGTGAAAGCGAATAGGTCACTTTTGAAGTGTTATTTTTATTTTCAATATTTAAAATTATTTTCTCTACTTCTCTGGTAGCTTCCAAACAAAAATCTATGCCATCCGCACATAGGATATTATTTTGCCCAATGATCCCCCACCCTAAAGATGGCAATACCATAAGATAATATTGGTAAACATCGGCCCCATTTACACTTCCAAATGCTTGAGCATTTATAATCCTGCCTTCAGGACTATCAAAAAGCACGGCTTCTTCCGTCTGTTCAACAAGTCCTTCCATAAGCGGAATAGCAAGATCAGTTAACATATCTGATGATATATCTTGCGCGTTTACCACACAAATATTTGTAAAGTTAAAGGCTAAGATAAAGGCGATAATATTTTTATTCATATATTTTGCTCATTTCACACTTAGCTTACTTAATTCTGGCAGTTTGGGCAATAAAATGTAGACCGTCCCCCCTGGGCTATGCGTTCAATGACCCCCGAACAGTCTTTATTCTTACAAGGCTCATTCTCACGCCCATATGTGGTAAATTGATGTTGAAAATACCCCAAATCACCATCCACTTTAGCAAAATCCTTAAGACTTGAACCTCCCGCTTCAATTGCCCGATTTAGGATGTTGCGAATTATGGGGACCAGCATTTCAGCCTGATCAATTGTTACATCACACCCTTTGGTTAAAGGGGATATTCTTGCTTCATTAAGGGCTTCACAGACATAAATATTACCAAGTCCTACAACGACGCTTTGATCAAGTAGGGCGCCTTTAATGGCTGATTTCTTTTTGTTTATTTTGTCAAATAAATATTGCCCGTTAAATTCATTACCTAGAGGCTCCACAGCCATTTTATTAAATAGCTTATGATTATCAAGTTCATCTTCATGACAAATAGTCATTACGCCAAAACGACGCGGATCATTATATATGGCCAAATCACCTTTTGTAGTTTCAAAAATAACATGGTCATGTTTACCAAACGGTTCATTATCTTTATGTTTAATAATAAACTTTCCCGACATGCCAAGATGGCAAATTATGACATCATCACTTTGCAAAAATATTTGTAGATACTTTGCCCGTCTTTTTATGTGCCGAACATATTGCCCTTCGATTCTTTTTACAAAGTCCTCTGGTATAGGAATACGAATTTTATCCCTACGCTTTATGACTTTGCCAATCTTTTGTCCTTCTAAGACAGGCACTAATCCTCTACGGGTGGTTTCTACTTCAGGTAATTCAGGCATA
>JABIPV010000287.1 GCA_018699075.1 Kordiimonadaceae bacterium
CTAAATAATAACGAATGAGGGCTTTAAAACTACTCAGTGGATCAACAGGGTCAGAAACACTTGATGATGAAATATCTCTTGTTTCGCGATGGATTACACGATCAAGTCGTGTAATGACGATTGGCCTATGGAAGGTGGATTTCTAATGATCCTGCGCCACTTTCTGAGAGTCCGCTTATGGCCGAAAGCAGACATTTATTATTTGAATACTTTAATATGTCAACTGGCTAAAATATGATTAATTGCGAATTAACCATATCTTGTAAGTTAATATTAATTATTGTTGTTTACAAGTATTTGTAATTTAATTATTGGTCCGCTATTTTGAGAAATTGAATGTTATCCGATAAACCTAAAGCTTCATACGAGAGTGCTAGCCCCCAATTTGATCAACATATTGATGATGGTCGGTATAGTGAGAACTCAAAAACCCCTGCATCTTCTGATTTTTATGAATTAGGAGAGAAAACCAGTTCTTCATTCGTTACAATCACTGAATTGCCAATAAATGGATATTTAAGTATTGATGGCAACCCGATCTATTTTTATCAAAAGGTTCTAAAAGAAGATATTAAACGCTTGCTTTTCACTTTGGCGGGCGGGATCAAGAGAAATTATTATGGAGATTTCAAGTTTACGACAAGCGATAGTCGCGATAATTATAGAGAACATAGTTTTATTATTGATGTAGATATTATCAATAACACATTAGAAATCCCCTGAGGTTGGGAACATACTTATTGTAGGTTTAATTGGATTATAAAATTATGAGTAAAAACAGACACTTGACGGTTTTTTGAGTAAAAATGACAATATATATATGAAATTATTAATGTTTTGCAGCTAAACTAAACTTAAAACATAGGAAAAAATAGGTTTAATTATGAATAGTCTATCCACGATAGCTGGAGATAAAATGTCTAAAGGATTAATTATTAAAAAAGATAATTTTATTCCCGTGTGGGCTTTTAAGTTATGTGAGTGGGCTAATGCGAATGAAATCAGTGACGAAGATTTTCCTAGAAATTTTAAGGAATTATCAAATCTTAAAATACTATCGATATGTAATAGTAATATTACTGAACTCCCTAAAGAGATAGGAAACCTATCAACACTTACAATGCTATATTTATCGGATAATAATTTTACTGAACTCCCTAAAGAGATTGGCCAATTATCAAACCTTACAGAGTTAGATATAAGTTTTAATAATTTAACCGAACTCCCCAAGGAGATAGGTAATCTGTCAAAACTATCATTTCTTGATTTAAGTTCTAATAAACTAACGAAAATACCTAACGAGATAGGGCATTTATCAAAACTTAATTTAAGTGATAAAAAAACTACAGGGTTTCCCAAAGACATCTTGGAATTGTTAAACCTTACAGATATTGATCTGCAACGTAATGAATTTACAGAACTCCCCATTGAGATAGGGGAATTATCAAAACTTAATTTAAGTGGTAATAAATTTACAAAATTTCCTAAAGAAATCTTAGAATTGTTAGGCCTTACAGAGATTGATCTGGGACGTAATCAATTAACAGAACTCCCCAAAGAGATAGGAAAACTATCAAAACTTACAAAACTTAATTTAGGTGGTAATAAATTCACTGAACTCCCCAAAGAGATTGGAAAATTATCAGAACTTACCAAACTTAATTTAAGTAGCAATAAATTTACAGAAGTCCCCAAAGAGATTTTAGAATTGTTAAATCTTACAAGGTTAGACCTATGGAACAATAAAATAATTGAACTTCCTAAAAAAATAGAACAACTTTCTAATCTTACAGAGTTAAATATAAAGTATAATAATTTAAACAAACTCCCTAAGGAGATAGGAAGTCTGTCAAGACTTATATATCTAGAACTTTCTGATAATAATTTAGAAAAACTGCCTATAGAAATAGGACGATTGAAAACCCTTATACAACTAAGATTATCTCATAACGAATTAGAAAAATTACCTATAGAAATAGGACAATTGAAAAATCTTGAGGTGCTAACGTTATCGCATAACAAGTTAAAAAACTTACCTATAGAAATAGGACGATTGAAAAACCTAGAGGTGCTACCGTGGTCGCATAACTATTTGTCTGAATTGCCTATAGAAGCACTGGAACTTCCAAGAGTTATTTTAGATAATAATCAGAACTCAAAAATCCCTCCAAATGCTGAGATGCCACTAGCAGATTCAAATTGGAAAAACAGATTGTTTCTTGGAATAGCAATTGGATCAATATCTTTGCTAGGTTACCATTCATATGAATGGTGGCAAACAGGAGTTTGGGACCCTGTTATTTTAAGGGATGTGTTAAGTTCTGGTGAATTGGAAGTATTGGAAAATCCTACAGAATGGATTAGATTTACAAAAATTCTAAATTTCTTTGCATCGACCAGTTTATGGCTAGGGTGTTTAATGGGTAGTATGGTTGGTGTTTATATAACGAGAAGGAAAGATTAAGGACTTGAATTTCAATTAGTCTTTTTAGTGTTACTCTTACAGCTAATTAAAAGTTGCCTAGATACGGCCTTAAAATGGCTTCGTAAGCTCCCTTCAACTAGGCCAAACATTATCGAATTTCGCGTTAAATCAGTTAAACCTGTGTGTCTGTTTTCGCTCGAAAAAAAACCTTCAAATGCTCCAAAAAAAAAGGCTAGGCTCTTGGGTGGGAAACCTAGCCTACTAATCCGTAGGAGTATGACCACCCAATCGGATAATACATATTAGCACATAAATTCCGAAGTCTAGATATATAATTTTGAACGTCTGCTTCTGGCCGAAAGCAGACTCTCAGAATGTATATATCTTTTCTCAAACCTCCCATTCGAGAATAGAAAATTATAACAGATTAAGGATTTTTAGAGCGGCACGGGTTAAAGTTTCTCGTTTGGCGACATCGTCCATGTTATAAGTATTAATATTTAAGGCAAAGGCGTAATTTTTACCGTCACGATTAACCCAACCAACCCACCATCCTATGTCGGGATCAGGGGCCGTTGTCCAACCGCTTTTAGCGTATAGGGAATATTTTTCCATTTGTTCTAACAATAAAATTTCGCGCACTTCAGCTTGGTGTTTCTGCAAGATTGGAAGCTCATCTTTAATCAATTTTGCTATGAATTTCACTTGTTCTAGCGCACTTATTTTAAGGGGACCATCCAACCAGAAACGATCAACGACGGATCCAATGTCTTGATTGCCGTAACCGAGCTTCGAGATCATATCTTGCATTCTATCAAGTCCAATGCGCCGCGCGAGTTCCTGATATATGGGTACATTTGATATCTTTATGGCATCCCTAAGCCCCATATCATTTTCCCATGCTTTGATGAATTGCGGCTCACCCCCGTATGGAAGAACCTCATCTACGCTACTAATTGTCCCACTCTCAAGACCGATCAGTGAATTTGCAATTTTAAACGTGGAAGCCGGAATAAACTCTCTTTTCGCGCGTAGCCCATTATAGCCGCTTAATTTATTCTTCGATAAATCATAAAGGACAAAAGTACCTTCAACATTCACATCTTGAAAAAGTTTCGCGATTTCTGGAATTTCATTGAATTCTTCAGAATAAGCGATATTGGCAAACGAGAGTGTTAAAAGAGCAATAATGAATTTCATAAATGTCACTTACCCTAGTGTTTTTTCCAGTTCATCGAGAATTTTTGTTGCTGCATCAGGGATATTGGTTCCCGGTCCAAAAATTGCCGCCACACCCACTGCATATAATTCATCATAATCCTGCGCCGGAATAACACCGCCCGCGACAACCATAATGTCGTCTGCGCCCTCAGATTTTAAGGCTTCAATCAGGCTGGGAATTAAAGTTTTATGTCCTGCGGCTTGTGAAGAAACGCCAATGATATGAACATCATTTTCTATCGCTTCACGGGCAGTTTCCGCAGGCGTTTGAAATAGCGGCCCCACATCCACATCAAAACCAATATCGGCAAAAGCTGTCGCAATGACTTTTGCACCGCGGTCATGGCCGTCTTGTCCCATTTTAGCGACCAAAATACGCGGACGACGGCCCACTTTTTCTGCGAATTTTTCTATTTTATTTTGAATATTCACGTAATTCTCATCCCCTATATAGGCGCTTCCATACACACCTGAAATTGATTTTACGACCGCTTTATGCCTTCCGAAAACTTCTTCCATTGCATCTGATATTTCACCAAGTGTAGCACGAGCACGCGCCGCATCAATGGCTTTTTCAAGAAGATTACCTTTTGATTTTGCCGCTTGCGTTAGGGCTTCAAGTGCAGATGTGCATTTATCACTATCCCGATTTTTTCTAACTTTTTTTAATTTGGCAATCTGGGCTTTTCGAACGGCAACATTATCAATCTTTAAAATATTAATGTCCTGCTCTTCTTTCAAACGATATTTATTTACACCAACAACGGTTTCTTCACCTTTATCTATGCGCGCCTGTTTTAAGGCTGCTGCCCGTTCAATATTCATTTTTGGAAGACCCTGTTCAACCGCTTTGGTCATGCCGCCCATTTCTTCAACGTCATGAATAATTTTCCAGGCTTCCTGAACAAGTTCATTGGTCAAGCTTTCCACGTAATATGATCCCCCAAGCGGATCCACCACGTTATTCATGCCTGTTTCTTCCTGAAGCACAATTTGTGTGTTTCTGGCAATCCGCGCCGAATTATCAGTTGGCAGGGCGATGGCTTCATCAAAGGCATTTGTATGAAGGGACTGAGTGCCACCGAGGGTAGCGGCCATGGCTTCGATCGTGGTGCGGATGACATTATTATATGGATCTTTTTCAGTGAGTGACGCACCTGAGGTTTGGCAATGGGTACGTAGCATCATGCTTTTTGGATTTTTCGCACCAAAATTTTCCATGATTTGCGCCCATATAGTACGCGCTGCTCGTAGTTTCGCCACTTCCATAAAGAAATTCATTCCGATGGCAAAGAAAAAACTTAGCCGCGGGGAAAAATCATCAATATCAAGGCCTTTTGAAAGGGCTGCGCGGACATATTCCATGCCATCTGCCAAAGTATAAGCCAGTTCCTGAAGTTGAGTAGAGCCTGCTTCTTGCATATGATAGCCGGAAATGGAGATACTGTTATATTTTGGCATTTCCTTTGACGTATATTCAATAATATCCCCGACGATGCGCATGCTAGGCGTTGGCGGGTAAATATAGGTATTACGCACCATAAATTCTTTTAAAATATCATTTTGAATGGTACCGCTGAGCTCGTCATGGGCGACACCCTGTTCTTCGGCGGCAACAATATAAAATGCCAGACACGGAATAACCGCCCCGTTCATGGTCATGGAAACAGACATTTTATCCAGCGGAATTTTATCAAACAGGATTTTCATATCTTCTACGCTATCAATAGCGACACCCGCTTTTCCTACGTCCCCTTCTACGCGTTCATGATCACTGTCATAACCACGGTGTGTGGCCAAATCAAAGGCAACGGAAAGGCCCATTTGACCCGCTTCTAAATTACGGTGGTAAAATGCGTTACTTTCCTCCGCAGTTGAAAAACCCGCATATTGACGAATAGTCCAAGGACGACCCGCATACATGCTGCCTTTTACACCGCGAGTATAAGGAAAAAATCCCGGCAGATTATCTTTATGGGGAATATCGGCAAGATCATCGGCAGTATAAAGTGGTTTAACCGCAATACCTTCTGGCGTTTGCCATGTTAGGTCGTCAATTGATTTGCCGCGTAATTCTCCAGAAACCAACTTTCGCCATTCACTTATGGTTTTTGGAATGGTTTCAGGGTGTTTATCATTCATAGGATATTCCACATTCTCTAAAATGTTACTGATGAGTAGCATTTTAGAGAATAATGAAATTTAATGCAAGATTTTATACGTAAAACGCTTAGTAGCTCAGATTTGGTCTAAGCCAACGTTCTGCGAGCCTAAGTTCCATATCCTTACGTTTTGCGTAATCTTCCACCTGATCTTTTGATATTTTACCGATACCAAAAAATTGACTTTCAGGATGGGCAAGATAATAACCACTCACCGAAGATGTCGGCAACATGGCCATACTATCTGTTAGTTCTATACTGGCGTTCTGACGCGCAGCTAGAATTCTAAACAAGCTTTCTTTTTCAGTATGGTCTGGACATGCTGGATAGCCGGGTGCGGGTCTAATCCCCCGAAATTTTTCTTTGATCATATCTTCGTTAGTCATATTTTCATTGGGTGCATATCCCCAATATTCTTTACGAACGCGAAGATGCATATGTTCTGCAAATGATTCTGCAAGCCTGTCTGCCAACGCTTTTAAAAGAATATCATTATAATCATCATGTGTCCCTTTAAAGAGCTCAAGCTTTTCTTCGATACCAATCCCTGCCGTAACCGCAAAGCCGCCCATATAGTCCTGAATGCCTGTTTCCTTTGGTGCAATGAAATCCCCAAGACACATATTGGCTTTACCACTACGTTTTTTCATTTGTTGGCGTATAAAGTGAACCGTTTCTTCAAGTTCAGTACGGTCTTCACTTTCGTAAAGTTCCACATCATCACCAATTGAATTAGCCGGCCAAAATCCAATCACGGCTTTTGCTTTGAGCCACTTTTCTTCAACTATTTTTTCTAACATCACTTCAGCATCTTTAAACAGATCACTTGCACTTATGCCAACCACTTCATCGGTGAGAATTTTCGGGTATGTGCCCGCAAGTTCCCATGTACGGAAAAAAGGTGTCCAATCGATGGTTTCCACCAGTTGACCTAAATCATAATCTTCAAATGTTTTAACACCAGTGAATGTTGGTTTTTCAGGCGTATACCCATTCCAATTGATTTTAAATTTGTTTTCGCGCGCTTCATTAATGGAAATTTGATTATCCGCTTTATTACGACCTTCATATTTAATGCGCATGTCATTATATTCATTTGCCACAGTTGCCGTGAATTCTTGCTTAGTTGTTTCCCCAAGCAATTGCCCTGCAACACCAACCGCCCTTGACGCATCAAGAACATAGACGAGCGGACCTTTGTAATTCGGGGCAATTTTAACGGCTGTATGAACTTTTGATGTGGTTGCCCCACCGATGAGTAAGGGAGTATCCATTCCCAATCGCTGCATTTCACCCGCAACGGTACACATTTCTTCCAGTGACGGTGTAATCAAGCCAGATAAACCAATGATATCAACATTCTCTTCTTTTGCTTTTTTTAGAATATCATCACAAGAAACCATAACCCCCATGTCAATTACTTCGTAATTGTTACATTGCAACACAACACCGACAATATTTTTACCAATATCATGAACATCTCCCTTAACGGTCGCCATTAAGATTTTACCATTTGAAGACGATGCTTCGTTATCATCTTTTTCTTCCTCAATAAACGGCAGAAGATACGCCACAGACTGTTTCATCACACGGGCTGATTTCACGACTTGAGGCAGAAACATTTGACCAGAACCAAATAAGTCACCAACCACATTCATTCCATCCATCAAAGGGCCTTCAATAACCTCAATCGGACGATCAAGTTTTTGTCGTGCTTCTTCGGTATCTTCGATGATAAAAGTCGTAATCCCTTTAACCAAAGCATGAGAAAGTCTCGCCTCAACTGTGCCATTGCGCCATTCAAGGTCTTCTTTTTTAACTTCGCCTTTAACACCTTTATATTTATCGGCAATTTCAAGTAATCTATCCGTTGCATCGTCACGACGATTTAGAATCACATCCTCAACACGCTCACGAAGTTCTTCAGGAATTTCAGAATAAACAGTCATCATGCCCGCATTTACAATGCCCATGTCCATACCGGCTTGAATGGCATGATATAAAAAGACACTATGCATGGCTTCCCGGACCGGATTATTTCCCCGGAATGAGAAGGACACATTACTGACGCCACCGGACACATGACAATGAGGGAGATTATCGGTAATTTTTCGTGTCGCTTCAATAAAATCAACACCATAATTATTATGTTCTTCAATGCCCGTTGCCACTGCAAACACATTGGGATCAAAAATAATGTCTTCCGCTGGAAATCCAACCACTTCTGTAAGTATCTTATAAGAGCGTTCGCAAATATCATATTTACGTTCCAAAGTATCCGCTTGCCCTTTATCATCAAAGGCCATCACCACTGTTGCCGCACCGTAACGCCTTATGAGTTTGGCTTGAGAAATAAAATTTTCTTCGCCCTCTTTTAAGGAAATACTATTGACGACAGCTTTACCCTGAACGCATTTTAGACCTGCTTCTATGACCGACCATTTCGAACTATCGACCATGATCGGTACCCTTGAAATATCAGGTTCTGATGCGATAAGGTTTAAAAACTTCACCATTGCCGCTTCAGAATCAAGCATAGCTTCATCCATGTTGACATCGATGATTTGAGCACCTGCCTCAACCTGCTGGCGTGCTACATCAAGTGCCTCATCAAAGTCACCGTTTAAAATAAGTTTTTTAAATTTTGCCGACCCCGTAACATTCGTTCGTTCGCCAACATTTATAAATACACCCTGTCTCTTCGTCATTTTATATTACTCTAAACGGTTCAAGGCCACTCAGGCGCATGTGAGGCTCAATATTCGGGATTTCCCTTTTTGGCAAGCCAGACACCGCGTCCGCAATTGCCTTTATATGATCAGGCGTGGTTCCGCAACACCCGCCCACAATATTATAAAGACCGCTCTGGGCCCATTCTTTTAATTGCGCCGTCATTTCTTCAGGACTTTCATCATATTCACCCATCTCGTTAGGAAGCCCCGCATTTGGATGCGCGGAAACCGCTGTATCGGCAACTTTTGATAATGCTGCAATATGTTGGCGTAAATCTTTTGCGCCAAGAGCGCAATTAAACCCAACACTAACGGGATTTGCATGACGTACACTAAACCAAAAAGCCTCCGCCGTTTGACCTGACAAAGTTCGTCCTGACGCATCAGTTATGGTCCCCGAAATCATAATCGGAAGCTCCACACCCATTTCTTCATAAGCTGTTTCAACAGCAAAGATCGCCGCTTTTGCATTTAAAGTATCAAATATTGTTTCAATCATAATAATATCTGCACCACCATCAATAAGGCCTTTTGTCGCCTCCTTATAACTATCAACGAGTACATCAAAAGTTACATTGCGAAAAGCAGGGTCATTCACATCCGGTGACAATGATGCCGTCCGGCTGGTTGGGCCAAGCACACCAGCAACGAAGCGCGGCTTGTCAGGTGTAAGCGCTGAAAACTCATCTGCGGCTTCACGGGCGACTTTCGCACAAGCAACGTTTAAATCATAAACAATATCTTCCATTTGATAATCAGCTTGTGACACACGCGTGGCATTAAAAGTATTTGTTTCTACAATATCTGCTCCAGCAGCAAGATATTCTTTATGAATATTACAAATTGCTTCGGGCTGCGTGATGGCCAGAATATCATTATTGCCTTTTATTTCATTGGTAATATCTTTGAACTGTTCTCCGCGAAATTCAGCTTTATCAAATTTCAATCTTTGAATCATTGTCCCCATTGCACCATCAAGTATTAAAATACGTGAAGCCAATGCGTCTTTTAAAAGTTGAGTACGATTGGTCATTGGTCACCTCCTTGCGGCCTAATACCTAGAATATGACAAATAGTATAAGTCAGTTCAGAACGGTTAAGCGTATAAAAATGGTAATTTTTAACACCACCTTCGTATAATCGCAGACATTGCTCAGCCGTTACCATAGAGGCAACATGCCTACGAATATCCGGATTATCATCAAGCCCTTCAAATAAATTTTCCAGCCAAGACGGCACAGAAGTGCCACACCGTTCTGAGAAATTTTTTGCCATTTTGAAATTGGTCACAGGCATAATTCCCGGCACTATCGGCACATCAATACCAGCGGCGAGTACCTTATCCATGAAACGAAAATAAACATCCACATCAAAGAAGTATTGCGTTATCGCACGGTCTGCGCCGGCATCAATTTTACGTTTTAAATTATCAATGTCTGATACCACATCAGCACTATCCGGATGGGTTTCTGGATAAGCGGCAACAGAAATATCAAAATCACCGATTTTCTTTAAGCCCGCAACTAGATCAGCGGCATTCTCATATCCCCTATTATGAGGTTGATATGCCTGATCAATAGTGGGCATATCCCCTCTTAGCGCTACAATATGACGAACACCAGCTTCATAATAGGCACGGGCAACTTCATCAACCTCTTCTTTAGTTGCTCCAACGCATGTTAAATGAGCCGCCGGGGTTAAGGTGGTTTCCTTTAATATGCGCGACACTGTACTATGGGTTCGTTCTCTGGTCCCGCCGCCGGCACCATAAGTTACAGATACCATTGAAGGGTTTAAATTTTCCAATTTACGAATGCTCTTCCACAAAGTTTCTTCCATTTTATCCGTTTTTGGTGGAAAAAATTCAAACGAAACATCAATATCAATTGCCCTCTTGGCAAAAAGACTTGGCCTTAATAAGTTCTGGTTATTACTTTTATTCATTTTACTTTTCTTTTATTTATTTTTTTGTGGCAACCCAAATAGCGATATCTAATTCACTACCTTGCATTATTTTTATTGAATTAATTTCAAGCGCCGTGGCATTACACCAATCTTTCACTTCTTTTTGCGAAAAACCTAACCGTCTGTGCGCGTGTTCATTTCTTAATACTTCAAGTTGATGAGGTAAAAAATCAACAATGATCACACGGCCATTTTGCCTTAATATCCTACTTGTTTCTTTTATGGCTGATAAAGGGTCATCCGCAAAATGTAGGACTTGATGAAAAAGGACAAAATCCATACTTTGATCTATTAGTGCAAGATCATACATGTCTCCCTGTCGAACTTGCATATGCCTAATCTTCTTTTTCTCTAGTTGAGATCTTGCTATGGCAAGCATTTCACGACTTAAATCAATACCAACACCGTGCTTAACTCGGTCCGCATATAATTCAAGCATTCGCCCAGTTCCTGTTCCCACATCAAGAAAATCATTTATTAATTCAGTTCCTGTAACGTCCAGAAGATAATCTTCCACTTCTTTTTCGGGTACATATAGAGATCTTATTTTATCCCAATTAACAGCATTTTCCTGAAAATATTGAGAAGCCTTCTTATCTCTTTTCTTTTTAACTTCAGTTAACCTTTCCTGATCATGCTGTAATATTTGATCATTAAAAGGTACAAATTCCATCAAAGCTTTTATAAGTTGAGCTTTTCTTCCATTATCTGACAATCTATAAAATATCCAAGTACCTTCACGGTGACGCTCTAGTAATTCCGCTTCACATAAAAGTCTTAAATGCCTAGAAATACGCGGTTGACTTTGACGGAGCACTGACACAAGTTCAGTAACTGTAAGTTCACCGCTGTTAAATAAGGCCAATATTCGTATTCTTGTTTCTTCGCCCACTGCTTTTAACGCAATAAGTATGTTATTTAATGTAAGTTCCATTTATACTTTTCCGGCTATTTAAAATTATAAAGAAATATATAAAGATATATTTATATAATGTAAACACCCTTAATAAATTGATAACAAAAGTTGGTAACATTAATGTGATGATAACGTCATGGTTTGTGAATTGACTATTTTCAATAAATCCCCATATTTAATACATGGAGAAACGAATGCATAATCATAGCATTCTTGCCGATTTTTAAGGTAGACATAGCCTTTACGGCAAACTAATTAATAAGGAAAGATCATGAGTAAAACATTTAACATCAAGAATATCACTGCTGTAATAAGCATAATCATCGGCTTAATTGCCATTCCAGTAATAAGTCAAGCTCAGGTAATTAAGCCTTGGACGGGTAATGTTGTCGGTTCAACCATTAATCTTGGCAGTACTTCTGTTTTAGATGATATCCGAACCGCCTTAAATAACGGCGAAACAGAAGATGCTGTTCGGCAAGCAAGAAAACATGTTCTATCCGTCGAAAGAATTCATAGAGGCGGCGAACTTTCAACGGTAACCTATCATGCATATAATACTTTATGTGTTAGCTTAACGGCTAACGGCGAATTTGATGAAGCTATAAAAGCCTGTGATAGAGCAATTACGGATTATCCTAAAAAATGGGAAGCTCATAATAGCCGCGGATCAATGCATTATAGATCTGGAAAATTTACAGAGGCATTAAAAGATTATCAAAACGCTTTGAATAGAGCTCCTGATGCAGATCACATAACAAGAGTGATAAATCATAATATACAGATCTCAGAAGGCAAAGTTGCATCAAACCGTTAATTGACGTAAAATATAAACTGAACATATATAATTTTTTAGAGGCAATCAAATAAGGCATTATCCAATCGATTGTCTCTAAAATTATATTAATAATCATTCATATATATGGGAAATACCTATGACCATTAATTTAAAACGAATCTTGAAGAATACCTCTTTTTTAACTATAGCTATTTCAATTGTAGCCTGCTTAAGCTTTTCTGAAAAAGGTTTTTCACAAGTTACTTCGGCAGATGTGTCCATGCCAAGGCCATCTTCGTCTAAAAGCCGCACCATGGGTGGGGGGGTAGATTTCAATAGTTTTGATAGCCTAAAAAGAATAAGATCAATGATTAATAAAGGCGAAAATGAAGAAGCCGCAAATCGATTAATAAAAATTATCAAACAAGAAGAAAGCGGGCGCAGTGACGGTATAGAGTCCGACCGGCTTGCTGTTCTCTATAATGAGCTTTGCTTGAGCACAACCAACCTTCGTAAAGTTGAATATGCAATGGGAGCCTGCAATAAATCCTTAGAGCTTACCCCTGACCATTGGGAAAGCTTTAAAAGTAGGGCTACGTTACATTTCATGACATCGAACTTTCCAGAAGCTCTTGCTGACTTCAAAATGTCATTAGTAAATGCTCCCGAAAACGATGTCTTGGAAAAAGCGTTAAAACAAAATATTGCCGTCGTGGAAAGTAAAATCCCTAACAACTGATTGAAGAAACTCTATATACATCTTCAAATATAGGCTCCAGCCGCTAATTTATACATAAACAATATTGCTTTGATCACGAAACGATAACGAAATAGTGATCAAAGCAACTAAAACGTGATTTGAATTATTTCCTATATCGACATCTAATAGTTCTTGAACTATTTTCACGGGAGGGAAAAATGAAGATCAAATCACTTTTTATTATAACAAGTTTAGTATTTAACTTACTCGCAATACCCCAGATCAGCTTGGCGCAAGATGAAGCCAATCCAGCAAAACAATATAACTTCGTATATAGAGGCCATTCTTCTAAGAAAATTGAAGATGAAGATGATTATGCTTTATTTAAAGCTGCTGAACGCACAATAAAAGAAGGATATAGTTATTTTAAAATTGTAAATTTACGTAAATATGATGCTATAACTGAATATCGAAATCAACGATCAAATAAATTAGGCCGTAGATATAATCGAGGCAAAAAGCTAAGAAGCGAAATCACCATAGATTGCTTTATGGAAAATCCAAATGATGAATTTTCTTATAATGCCCACGAAACAAAGCAAAAATTCAATTAAAACGTGAATTGAAAATTGTTTAAAAATCATTTCTCATCAACTTTCAAAGATATTTATTGAGAGGAATAGCTATGAAAAACATCAAGGGTAAATTGATTATAACTTTAATAGGAGTGATTATTAATTTGTCACTCTTATCAAACATTAGTAATGCACAAAATTCAGGGCCTGGACAAGCACCTGCAAATGCAAGCGGGTTTAGAACTCCTAACAGTTCATATATGAATAATTTAGGGGGTTCTGAGTTAGGCTTAGGAGAAGGTAGCAACTCACTTGGTCGTGGCATTGGTTCAAGAATTGATTTCACCTCTTTTACTACTCTAAAAAGAATACGCGGACTTATAAATGAGGGTCAAAACGAAGACGCCGCCAATAAAACAATAACATATATATCGCAAATGGAAGGGGTTCGAAAAGATGGCATGGAAACACCTTTTTACGCTGCCGCCTATAACGAACTTTGCCTCAGCTCAACCAACTTGAGAAAAGTTGAATATGCTATGGGCGTTTGTAATAAATCATTAGAACTAACCCCAGACCACTGGGAGAGCCTTAAAAGTAGAGCTACTTTATATTTCATGACACAAGATTTTCCAAAAGCGCTAGATGATTTTAATAACTCATTAGAAAATGCGCCCAAAAATATTGCCGTCACCAATGTTCTGAAACAAAATATTGGGATCGTTGAAGGAAAAATTGCTGAAAAATAAGTAATAATTTAATCAATAAAGTAATTTAAAAAGAATAGTTTTTATATAAAGATATTTCTTACGAACGTGATTTTTAGAGTGGTAATAATCATGTGCGTGACTACAACTCATTGTATAATAATATAATAATATTCATTACAAAGATGTAACGATATTGTGATTAATTCCACCAGAATGTGATTTGCTTTTTCCTTAAGACTCTTCTTTAATTGTAATTACTAATTTAACATCGAGAGGACTAACACATGATATTTTTAACACATAGAAAATTAATAACACTCATTGGATTAACATTCAGTTTCCTTCTTGTTGCCAATCAAAGTCAGGCGCAAGTAGCGAGATTTGATGATCAAGTAGGTCGAGGTTACTTGAACGGAGTTGGCGGCAACACTGGAGGAACCAATGATCCGTTTTTAGGAAGTGGCTCATCATCTAACGGACGCATTGCAGGAAATAGAATTGACTTCACTTCGTTTGCGACCTTAAAGAGAGTACGCGCCCTCATCAATGAAGGTAATAATGAAGATGCTGCAATAAAAGCAATTACTTATATATCCCAAATGGAAGGCGTTCGAAAAGATGGCATGGAAACGCCGTATTACGCAGCCGCGTATAATGAACTTTGTGTCAGTTCAACCAACCTCAGAAAGGTTGAATATGCCATGGCCGTATGTAATAAATCCTTAGAGCTAACTCCTGATCATTGGGAAAGTTTTAAAAGTAGGGCTACGTTACATTTTATGACGCAGGATTTTCCAAAAGCACTTGATGATTTTAACATTTCATTGGAAAATGCGCCTCAGAACATTGCCATCACCAATGTACTGAAACAAAATATCGGTGTCGTAGAAGGAAAAATTGCTAATAAATAAGCAATTAAAACTTTAATATTTGTTGTTCATCATATATTCATTTATTTCGAGTTAAATGAGCGTGAAAACAAACAGAGAACCAATACACTTTGATGATGAACAACAAATACCTCAACGGCACTATTAAGCCAAGCACAATCACATTGATTATGCTTGCTTTATCTGTTCTGTTTCTTAGTTCATGCGCAAAACGCCCCCCTGATAGCAACCCTGAAGCCCAGTTGAATTATGACGAGGCCAATGATCCGCTAGAGCCAATGAACAGGAGCATATTTGCTTTTAATACTTTATTTGATGATGCAATCGTCGCACCCACAGCAAGGTTATACCGTCGCTGGGGTCCCCCTGATGTTAGGGACGGCATTTCGAACTTTGTCGCCAACTGGCGCGAACCCGTTACATTTGTCAATGATGTTTTACAAGCGGAACCCAAGCGCGCAGGAACGACCTTTTCAAGATTTTTAATTAATTCCACCTTTGGGCTTCTGGGTACCTTTGATACGGCAACACAATGGGGACTGCCTTATCATAATGAAGATTTTGGTGAAACATTTGCCGTTTGGGGCATACCAGAAGGTCCGTTTATCGTCCTTCCTCTTCTTGGTCCATCGAACGCAAGGGATTTATCCGGTTTTGTGGTAGATTTTTTCTATGATCCGGTCAGTTTATGGTTAAATCATAAAAACTGGACCTATGTCCGCTATGGCAGACTTGCTCTCAGGGGGCTTATTTACCGCGAAGAAAATCTAGAAACATTGGATGATCTCAGCAAGTCATCAACGGACTTTTATGCATCTCTGCGTAGTGCATATCGCCAACTTAGATTATATGACATCAATAACGGTAACCTTGATACCAGTGAAGAAGACGATTTATTTGACGAAGAATTTGATGATGAATTTGAGTTTTAAGCTTCTTTAAACTTGTTTTTTCTCCATAATTATACTTATTATGTGTCAATAATTTTATAGGGCGGAAAAATGAACTCAGAAAACCTAGACATCAGTAAAGAAGAAAAGAAACGCCATAAAGCAATCATTGCAAGTCGCACGATGCTTCTTATGCAATGGCCGGCTTATACAGTACTAGGATTAATGGGCATATTGCTGCCTCTACTTGGGACTGTTGATGAAGTTTCTTTAGTCGGAACGATACTACTTATCACGGCCTTAACCCAACTTGTCATTCTTACTAAATACGGTGTTAATCCCGGATTTTTCTGGCGGCTATGTGTAATGATCGTTAGCTTTATGGCTAGCGGGTTGTTGCTCAGCGGACTGTTTTCTGAATATTTTTCTATCTCACAAATTCTTGGGGCATATTTGGCTGGAACAGGCGGATATATCGTCATTGAAGGCCGGTATTCTTTTTCAAGCCGCCATATTGAAAGCGTCGTTTATTGCGGATATTTTGCCGGAGTTATGGGCTTAATGCTATTCACAGGTTGGCCCGAACTAACATGGTGGACACCTACGCTCGCACTAAGTCTGTACTTACTTGCCCTAGGCCATACCGCTCGTGTCTTTATTTACCGTGAAAGCACAAGTAAAGAAGCTTAGCGCGTAAGCTTCTTATACTGCATTTTATGAGGGCGATCCGCTGCATCGCCTAATCTTCTGCGCTTATCTGCTTCATAATCTTCATAGTTTCCTTCGAACCATTCAACTTGTGAATTTCCTTCAAAAGCAAGGATATGTGTGGCAATTCTGTTTAAAAACCATCTATCATGAGAAATAATAACCGCACAGCCTGCAAAATCTTCCAGTGCCGCTTCAAGCGCACTTAACGTTTCCACATCAAGATCGTTTGTCGGTTCATCGAGGAGGAGTACGTTCGCAGGTGTACGAAGCATTTTAGCCAAATGAACTCTGTTACGTTCACCACCCGAAAGCTGGCCTAATTTCTTTTGTTGGTCTGTGCCTTTAAAATTAAAGTTACCCACATAAGCACGTGTTGGTACCTTGCGACCATTAAAATCAAACATATCCAGCCCGTCGGATATTTCTTCCCATACACTTTTATTATCGTTGAGACCTTCACGACTTTGATCAACATGGCCAAGAAGTACTGTTTCACCAACTTTAATTTCACCGCTGTCTGGTTTTTCATCACCTGTGATCATTTTAAAAAGAGTAGACTTACCCGCACCATTGGCACCGATAATACCGACAATTCCACCCGGCGGTAATCTAAACTCTAGTTCATCTATAAGCAGGCGATCATCAAAACCTTTTGATAATTTATTTGCTTCAATCACGACACCACCCAGACGCGGCCCAACAGGAATTTGAATTTGAGCTTCACCGTTACGACCTTCTTGCGCAGCTGCAAGTAAATCATCATACGCGTTAATACGGGCCTTACTTTTGGCCTGACGTGCTTTAGGTGATTGTTGAATCCATTTAAGTTCGCGTTTCATGGTTTTCTTACGTGACGCTTCCATGCGTTCTTCTTGGATCATACGTTTTTCTTTTTGCTCAAGCCAAGAAGAGTAATGACCTTCGTATGGAATGGCACGGCCACGGTCAATTTCAAGCACCCAATTTACGACATTATCAAGGAAGTAACGGTCATGGGTCACGAGAATAACAGTACCATCATATTCTTTAAGATGATTTTCAAGCCACGCCACTGATTCAGCGTCCAGATGGTTGGTCGGTTCATCAAGCAGAAGTATTTCAGGTTTTTCAAGCAGCAAACGGCAAAGTGCAACGCGACGACGTTCACCACCAGATAAAATTGTAACATCCGAATTTCTTGGTGGGCAGCGCAATGCTTCCATCGCAAGCTCAACCCGACTTTCCAAATCCCAAGCATCAGCAGCATCAATTTTATCTTGAAGCTCACCTTGTCTTGCGATCAAATCATTCATTTCATCATCTGACATTGGTTCTGCGAACTTTGCGCTTATTTCATTAAACTCATCGACAATGCGTTTAATTTCACCCATTCCATCCATGACATTTTCAAAAACTGTTTTTTCAGGATCAAGATGCGGTTCCTGCTCAAGGTATCCCACACGAATGCCTTCGGCAGCCCAAGCTTCACCAGTATAGTCAGTATCAATACCGGCAATAATTCTCATCAATGTAGATTTACCAGAGCCGTTAACGCCAATCACAGCGATTTTAGCATCAGGCATAAATGATAATGTAATATCGCTAAAGGTCGGTTTAGCGCCGGGGTAAGTTTTCCCCAAGTTTTTCATTACATAACTATATTGATAAGATGCCATGTTCACTCTCACATAAAATTTAAAAAAATCGGCCCATAGTATAATTTTGGCATGTATAACGCATAGTCATTGCCATTAGCAATGATTAAAAAAAATCCCCCGCATTCCTGCGAGGGATTTAAATTTCATTAAAAATATTAAGTGTTACGGGTTGGTAAATTTAAGTATAAAACGACTAGTTTTACCGCGTACCGCCGGATCAAATACCAATTTCGATTTATCATCGGTGGTGTTTTTCAAAATATCCAACTCACCAGCAAGCATAAATCCAGCTTCGGACATATCTTTTTTAACAACGGCTGAATCGATACGGTGAACAATTGTGCCTGTACTGCTTGGTGCACCATCCATTGCTTCATGATCAATCACTGCCATAATTCCACCTGGCTTAAGGGCTTTACGATACATTGCGAGGACTTCTTGAACGTCAACACCAAACCTATCAAAATAGAAATCATGAAAGTTTTGAATTAAAAAGACGGCGTCCAATGTATTTTCTTTTACATCAAGATCATTAAATCCTGCATAAATTGGTACCACATTACTCATGTGATCAGTGTCGCGAATGTATTTTGCATAAGCATTATCAGGATCCATGCCTGCATTGGCGAACATATGGGCAATCACACGCCCATCGTCACCAACAACGCCCGCAAGAATTTCAGCATAGAAACCCCCGTTAGATACCATATCAAGTACTGTCATTCCTGGCTGCACACCCATAAATTTAATAACTTGACCCGGCATACGGGCCGCATCGCGGGAACTATTGGCTTCAGCGCGGGCAGGGTTATCCATTGCCGCTTTAATTAAATCATCATAATCGTCTGCTTGGGAACTATTTATTGGTATTATACTTATTGCCACACACATGATGGCTGATTGTAACATTTTTATTTTCATTGTCGTGTCCTCCATTATTTTTGGATTTTTATTTACCCTTCACTGGAAAGAATAACAAAAAACCACTTTAAATTATAGTCTTAAATCCAACGTCTTACCTTTTCCTTATAATCCAGATATTCTTGGCCAAATTTTTCCTCGAGATATGCCTCTTCTTTTTTTATAACTAAATTGGTCATGATATAAATTATTGGTAGCAACATCAAAAGCATCCAAGCATTTTCAAAATAAAGGGCCGCGGAAAATAAAAAGAGGTTCGCCGACAGGTATATAGGATTGCGGCTGTGTGCAAACATACCACCAGTATATATTTTTACTGGTGTCGCGTGCACGCTGGGACTTTGCTTATTTTTTCTAAATGTCTTTGCGGCAATGAAAAAAATCATAATACCTACGGACATTGAAACAATTGCAATTGTTTCAAGTATTTCACCGCCAGGAATTGTGAGCTCATATACTCTATTTAAACCGACAGCAATCAATGCCGCTATTATATAAAAAAACGGAGGATGGGTGATAATTCCCGGATTATCTTTTTCTTCGGCCATATAATTCTCTCCTGTTTTATTGTTCATAAATTATTTTACCGCCTACAATGGTCATCAACACTTTACCATTAAATAAGTCTTTTGGCGAATTTTCACCGA
The DNA here is from genome assembly GCA_018699075.1 of Kordiimonadaceae bacterium. GTDB lineage: Bacteria > Pseudomonadota > Alphaproteobacteria > Sphingomonadales > Emcibacteraceae > Pseudemcibacter. The sequence continues at coordinate 19,881 of JABIPV010000287.1, forward strand.
CATTTAATACATCCAAATCAAGTATGGTGATGTCTGCCCATTTACCTTTTTCCAAGGTTCCAGTTTCATTTTCAACAAAACCTGCATATGCGGCACCTGTTGTATATCCACGCACGGCTTCTTCTGATGTTAATTTTTCATCCGGATACCATCCGCCTTCTGGCAACCCGTCAGTACTTTGACGGGTGATGGCTGAATGAAGACCATAAAAAATATTCCAGCTATAACCCATTAGATCAGACCCGAACGCGAGCGGCACATTATTACGGCGAAATGTACGCCATGCATACGCTCCTTTGGCTCGTTCGGCACCAATACGATCAACTGTCCAAACTTTATCTTCGGCAACGAACGGCGGTTGAACGGCCGCTATAATATCCAGTTCATCATAAAGTTTAAAATCATCCGGGTGAACTACTTGTGCATGTTCAATACGGTGGCGCAGTTTTTGCAGTTCTGGATTTATAGCGAAATTGTCTTTAAAAAAATGAAGAACCTCGCGATTGCCACCATCGCCAATGGCATGGACATTCACTTGAAAACCTGCTTGTAATATTGAGCCAATTTCTTTTGTGAAAAAACCATAATCATCACCTGAAACACCAATTTGACCAGGCATATCAGAATATTCTTCCACCAATTTTGCACCACGTGCGCCAAGTGATCCGTCGTAATACCCTTTAACTGAATGAACGAAAAGCTTATTGCTTTCATATTTTATGGGACCTGATTTTTTCCATTGTTCCATTTGTGGTTTATCACGTCCGCTGATCATTGCACTGACACGGATAGAAATTTTATTTTCATCATTTAATGTCTGATAGGCGTCCATGATTGGCGTATTCACACCCGCATGATGCACCATTGAATAACCGTCATTGGCCATCAATTGTAAGCCATTAACTAGGCGATTCATCATCCGTTCTTTACTTAGAGGCGGAACCGCATTCCTGTATAAGGCCACACCACGGTTACGAACCGCACCATTTGGCTCACCATTTTCATAACGGTGAATAATACCACCGGTTGGATTTTCGGCATCCTTTGTGATACCAGCCTCGATCATGGCAAGTTTATTTCCCCAAGCACCAAAACCATTTGTCCCATCAAGTAAAACCGGATGATCTGGAACCCTCTCAGAGATTAATTTTTCCGTAGGGTAACGATCAGCCCAGCGGCCTTCGTCCCATCCACGGGCTACAACCCATTGACCTTTAGGAATATTAAACTTTTCAATATGATCAACGACGCGTTGAACGGCTTCTTCTTCCGTTTCAACCCCTTTAAGATCTACGTCATCTAATGTGGCGCCTAATTCTTCGATATGCGTATGGGTATCTACAAAACCGGGCAGGATTGTGCCGCCCATCACATCAACCGCTTTGGTCGTCGCACCTTTAAAAACGGCCATATCCTCAGAAGAACCGACAGCGATAATTAAGCCGTCTTTAATGGCAACCGCCTGCGCATCCGGTGTCCAAATACCATTTGAATATGGCGCATTCATAGCAGGCACACCTTCTAGGGACGGCTCATCCCATGAAAAGGAATAGAGCTTTCCATTCTCTAGAATTAAATCTGCGATTTCTGCTGAACTTTGTTCCGGTGTGGATTGTTGAGCACATGCTGTTAAAGCCATAATAAGCATTATGGCACCAATTTTTCTAATCATTAAATATTCGCTCTTCTTTATGTTTTAGTTTGAAAATACGTTGGTTATTATTTTTTCCAACCATAGCTGATCTATTTTATCAAAGGTAGAAAATTTTGTACTGTCTACATCAAGTACGGCAATAAGTTTCTTATGTTTATCAAATACAGGCACAACTATTTCTGAATTGGTTTGGCTATCACATGCAATATGGCCGGGGAAATTGTGTACGTTATCTATGATTTGGGTTTTTCCTGTTTTTGCGGCTTTGCCGCATACCCCTCTTTCGAAGGTAATACGCAAACATCCTAAAGTTCCCTGATAAGGGCCAACAACCAATTCGTTTGTCTTATCAGGATCAACTACATAAAACCCAACCCAATAGAAATCTTCAAAAGCAAAATTGAGAAGACAAGAGATCGTCGCCATATTGGCAACCACATTGGTTTCTCCTTCTGTAACACTATAAATGTCCGTTTCAACTTGCTTATAAATGGATTCTTTTTGCATCAGTAACACACCTTTATAACATTTGATCGACATATATACCACCTTAAGTAAAAATTATGCAAAAAATCTTTACGACTAACTTACTGTTAATAAATGATTTTTAATTTTTATTGAAAAAATATACTTATTACAATTGACTTTTGTTGATATAGTGTTCTATATAAGTACAACACCTTAACACCATAACACTCGTAAGATTGGAACGTGCCGTGGCAGAACAATGGAAAGATGACAGGCCAATTTACCTCCAGCTCAAGGATCGTATCCTGACCATGATAATGGATGGAGTTATAGAAGAAGGAGCCGCGCTCCCTTCTGTAAGAAAGGTCGCCGTAGAATATCAAATCAACCCTATAACAGCCTCCAAAGCCTATGCAGAATTGGTTGATGAGGGCCTTGTCGAAAAAAGAAGAGGACTTGGAATGTTTATCTTAAATGGAGCGAGAAAAAAATTACTTGCCACAGAACAAAAATCATTTTTAGAAGTTGAATGGCCAAAAGTTATTGAACAAATTTCAAGACTGGGCCTCGATGTAAACGAACTGCTAAAATCATCACAACAAAATAACCAGAAACAAGATTAGAGGACATGACAATGACAAATTATATCAATGCCAAAAGCCTCAGCAAATCATTTGGGAAATTCAATGCCTTATCAGATGTAAGTATCTCAATTAATAAAGGGCAAATCGTCGGACTTATCGGTTCTAACGGGGCGGGTAAAACCACTCTGATTAATGCTATACTTGGCCTAAGCTCATTCGAAGGTGAGCTAAGCGTACTCGGATTTGATCCGCATAACCAACGTGATGAGCTGATGAAAGAAGTATGTTTTATTTCTGATGTAGCGACTTTACCGGGTTGGATCAAAGTGCATGAAGCAGTTCAATTCGTAGAAGGCGTACACCCAAGTTTCAATCGCGCAAAGGCAATAAGCTTTTTAGAACAAACATCTATTCCAATGGATAAAAAGGTAAGCAAGCTATCAAAAGGTATGATTGTGCAGCTTCACCTCGCCTTAATTATGGCAATTGATGCAAAACTTCTGGTGCTTGATGAACCTACTTTAGGTCTGGATATTTTATACCGTAAAAAGTTTTATGATCAATTGCTTGAAGATTATTTTGATGAAGAAAGAACGATAATTATCACTACCCATCAAGTTGATGAAGTAGAAAATATCCTCACCGATGTCATTTTTATTCGCGACGGCAAAATTATGTATGACGCCTCAATGGAAGAGACACTGGAAACATGGAAAACACTTGATCCCAGTACTGATAAAATTGATGAAGCACGTGCCCTTGCCCCTTACAGGGAAATGACATCACTTGGCCGTAGTAGTTTTATTTTTAAAGGCAAAGATGCAGAGACCCTTAAACAATTTGGTGACGTAAGACGTCTTTCTCTATCTAACCTTTTTGTCACCTTGATGACCGGAGAAGAATAATGTCGGACAAAGTCAAAAACCGCACTTTTTACACATTGATCAATATAGCATTAACAACTTTTTTGATTTTAGTTACGGCTTTTTGCATAGCGAGTGTTGCCGACGTGGGTATTAGCGATACATTCCCGAATTTAGGAAGTGGGCTCACAGCTAAAAGTATCATGATTTGCGCCTTTGACAAATGTTCGTTTCTTTAACAAACACAATACGAAAAATTGGAGACTAAATATGTTTTCTACTTTAACAACAATTAACGGCTACAACCCAATTAAGGCCTTATTTTTAAAAGAATTTTGGGATAACAAACGTGCTATTCTCGTCACACCGATGGTCGTCACTGGCCTCTTCATTCTATTTGCCATTATTGCCATGATCAATGGGAATGGCATGATGATTGATGGAGCATCAATGAATGATCATATTTCACAAGCACAACATATGGGTGAAGATGCCGCTAAAATTATGACTGGGCTAATTATGGTATCACCAATGGTCCTGATGATTACGGTTGGCTTTAGCATGGTCTTTACTTCCCTTTCGGTTTTGTTTGATGAAAGAAAAGATAAAAGCATTCTTTTTTGGAAATCCATGCCTGTTTCAGATACTCAAGAAGTGTTGGTTAAACTAGCGACAGTTATCATAGTCACACCTCTTATCGCCATTGCGTTTGCCCTTATTATTCAAGTATTCACCACATTAATGATGGGTGCAATGGTTGCCATTAATTCGGATTACAGTGCCTGGGATGTGGTATTTTCAAATGTAAATTACTTAGCCGTTATTGCAGGCGACCTCATCCCGACTTTCATATTCATTCTTTGGACACTTCCTATCATCACATGGTTTATGTTGGTATCAAGCTTTTCAAGACGTTCCCCCTTTCTACTGGCCTTCATTATCCCTATTCTTTTGATGGTCTCTGAACGTATATTCTTTAATGGCTCACTTTTAAGAGACGCTATTGCTTCCCGCTTTACATATTTAGAAAGATATGGCGATCGATTTGACTTCGAAGATAGATCAATACTTGAAGGAATTGGATCATTATTTGGAAGCTTTAGTGAGTTGTCATTTTGGGTGGGCATTGCCTTCGCCGTCGCGATGATTGTCGGCTGTATCCAAATGAGAAAACGAAACAGCATCACGTAACAGAACTACTTTAGGATAAGAAATTCATCTTATCCTATATCTTCCGCACTTGCCCCGGCTTTATGCCGGGGTCTTTTTTTGCTTAATGCAAATAACGGTAAAGCATCTGACTGGAAACGATTAGCAAGAACAGCCCAAAGGCAAGATTTAGTTGTTTCTGCTCTAGGCTATGCGCAATTTTTGCTCCTAGTGGTGCCGCGAGATATGTTGCTGGCGCAATAACGACAAGGCCAATTAAACTAACATATCCTAAATTACCTGGCGGCAAACCCTCTACGCTCAAGCCAGTGAGCATATAACTAATGGTTCCGGGGATGCTGATAATCACACCAAAAAAAGCCGCCGTCCCAACCGCACGGTGTATTGGTATGCCATACAAAGTCATAAAGCTTACCCCCATTACACCACCACCAATTCCCATCATGCTGGAAATACCGCCAATTGATAAAGGCATTAATTGAACAGCAGGGTGATCGGGAATACCGTCACGAACTTTTTTTGTATCGCCCTTAATTAACATTTTAAACGCAACAAAAAGAGCTAGAAAAGCAAAAATTATCACCAGTGATTTACCGTTTAATCTTGATGCGGCCCAACTGCCAAATGCCGCGCCAATAAACATGGCAACAGCCCAATTTTTTAATATCTTTACATCCACATTCCCCCGCCGATGATGTGCCCTTGTAGCTGAAAATGAACTAACAATTATAATTGCAAGCGAAGTAGCAATTGCGACATGCATGCGAACATCATCTTCTACACCAAAAAAACCAAGTGAGAATTCTAAAATAGGCACGAGAACAATTCCGCCACCTATTCCAAGTAGGCCCGCCATTAATCCACTAAGTAAACCAGAAGCGAGCATGATAATTATTAAAGGGAAGAATTCAGAAAATTCACTCACCTGAAACTTTCCCCGATCGCTTTTATTCTTTCTACCATTGAAAATAAACCATTGGTGCGCATGGGTGATAAATGCTGGGAAAGTCCCAAATCAGTCAAAATAGATTTTGCATCTGTATCCAGAATTTCTTTTGGCGTTTTGTGAGAAAAAATCATCAGAATAATGGATACTAAACCACGTACTATATGGGCATCGCTATCCCCTTTAAAGACAATTTTCTCGCCTTTCTTATCATAGACCAGCCAAACTTTACTCGTACACCCATGAACACGGTTTTCTTCTGTTTGATCGCTTTCATCAAAATCAGGAAGATTTCGGCCAAGGTCGATAATAAACCTATAGCGGTCCTCCCACTCATCCATTAATTCAAATGTTTCTGTTACTTCTTCAATATTCATTATTAATAATCGCCATTTTAATTGCTGATCATATCAACACTTTTTTATAAAATATAATATATAATCATCTTGTTCTGTTACTTCATAAACATCATGACCCGCTTCACGACAAAAGTTTGGGATATCAATTAAGGTCATTAGGTCTGTTGCTTTCAGCTCAACCATATTTCCAATTTTTATATTTTCCATTAATCTGCGTAGTCTAAGCACAGGTATAGGACATTTATGTCCACTCACATCTAGTTTATGATCAGCCTTTATTGAGGTCATTATACGTTTCCATAATGTAACAATTAAGTTTACTAGTGATGATTTAGCAATTAGTTTAGTGCCACGCAAAGTATAAAAGAGAAAAATGACAGAAAATTCCGGATACTTTATCCAATCTTTATATTTAATTGTTTCTTTCAATCGTGATTTGATGGAAATAATTGGCTTATCTTTATATGTAAGTTTAACCGCCCTTTTCTTAGCGGCACTTATTGGTCTTCCTGTCGGATCTTTACTTGCTACGCAGAAATTCCCAG
>JABIPV010000271.1 GCA_018699075.1 Kordiimonadaceae bacterium
AAGCAGGAGCATGGGTTCATGTGGATGGCGCTTTTGGCGGTTGGATAAAAGTATCACCGACGCGCAATCATCTTGCGGACGGTATGGAGCTTGCTGACAGTTGGAGCATTGATTGCCATAAATGGCTTAATGTACCCTATGATAGTGCCATTGCCATTTGTCGTGACCGCAAGGCTATGATGGAAACCTTTACCATATCGGCAAGTTATTTGACCACGGATGGGGAGCGTATTCCCAACAATTTTACTCCTGAACTTTCAAGGCGGGCGAGGGGCGTTGATGTCTGGGCGGCATTAAAGCATCTTGGAAAGGATGGTTTTGGTGAACTTATTGATAACTGCTGTATTCATGCCCTTTGGTTTTCAAAAGAACTAGAAAAAATTGGTTTTACTGTCTTGAATGACGTGTCAATTAATCAAGTGGTCTTTTGTTTAAATGATAATGATGATGAGCGTTTAAAACGGATCATGGAACGGGTTCAGAAAAGTGGAAAAACATGGTTCGGACCTACTCATTGGCAAGGTAGAGATGTGTTTCGCATGAGTGTTTCTTCACATGAAACGACACAAGATGATTTGGATATTGCTTTGATGGCGATTAAAGAGGCGATGAATTAATTACTTTGGATGTTCAAAGTGGCAAGCGCACTTTCAATTGGTATAAAATAATTTGCGAAGTCGACAATTTTACTGATGGAAACGGAAATGCCGATAACGTGGCCGTTACTATCGAACATAGGGCCGCCACTATTACCAAATGTTATATTGGTATCGCTTTGAATTAGGGGATGGCCATTTGCATTATTTCGAATGGCACTAATAATGCCAGAAGACAACGTCCCTTGAAACTCTAGCCCCTTTGGCGCGCCCATGGCGTATGCTTGCGAACCCACTTTAGGCAATTGTTTATTTAGACTTAATTGTGAAAGGTTATTAAGGGGTATTTTTATTAATGCTACGTCGCGCGCTGGGGCTGATCTTATAACGGTGCCTTCTGCTTCTACTCCATTTGAAAATACGATTGATACTTTATCGTATCCATCTACAACATGATTGTTGGTGAGAATATACCCGGATGAACTTATGATAAAGCCTGACCCTGTGCTAGACGTTGTTTTAATGCCGATTACGGATCTTTCCAGCGTATCTAAAGGACGGGGATCGCTCGTGTCTGTTACAAGTGTATATTCTATTTTTAAATCATCAAAGATAGGATCTTGCTCAATAAGTTTCATTGGCTTCAATGATACTAAATTATAAAATTCAGGTTCGGCAAATAAGTAATCAAGTGCTTTTACCATTGCATCTGGGCGAGCATAAGAAATACCCATTCTTTTTGGGCTTTCTATGGCTATATAGCCTTCAGTAGTTTTCGTTAAGGCAATGTTTTTAGCATTGGTATCATAAATCTGCCACTCTACCTGATAATAGACATAACCTGTATTTAACAAGGGATCTTCTTCAACAGGACTACAAACATTGGTTTCCATATTGATGATCTTGCCAGCAATAAAGTATTTTGCTTGGTTAAATACGCCACTTGATCCGTCAACGATATTGTAATCACTGTCATTTAAGTGTTTTAATATTTTTTCATTGGCGTTAAAAATGAGCCTTCTGTAGTTTCTGGCGAGACTTTTTTTATACTCTATTGTTCGGTCAAGTTGACAATTCTCGCCTTTATAAAATGTCGATATAGTTGTGCCTTCGGGAATATTCAGGGCAAGGCCGGAAAATTTAATGCTCGCTAACTTATCATCTTTTGAAATATCTATCGGTGGCAGCGTTTTAACGTCGCGCATTGGCGGTAGTAATGTGCTTTGGGCAAATGCAGAAGAACCATAAAAAAATAACCAAATGAAAAATGTGGCCGCAATTTTATACATTAGTTCTTTTCAACTTTTGAATGAATGAATTTAAGAATATCCGGTCCAAATGTTTCGTCGCCGGTATTAAAGTGAAAAATTTCTGACAAGTGATTATTATCCATGACCTGTTTATACATGGGCAGTGATTTATCGCGGTTATATAGGGCGTTTAATATCGTGTTGGCTTGGTATTCAAAATTGGCTTTATCATATTCGGCGCTGGCAATAAA
>JABIPV010000212.1 GCA_018699075.1 Kordiimonadaceae bacterium
ATATCCGGAAGTTTCCATGGTTCAGAAGCATTACCAATATACCCATCCGAAAGAACCATAACCGGTGTCATATATTTTGTCGCTAGGCGCACAGCCTCAATGCCAACATCAAAACAATCTTGCGGATTTGATGTGGCTAAAACAACAATCGGTGAATCACCGTTTCGCCCCCAAACCGCTTGGTATAAATCTGACTGTTCAGTTTTAGTAGGCAGTCCAGTTGACGGGCCAGCACGTTGAACGTCAACAATCACTAGCGGTAGTTCAGTACTAATCGCAAGGCCAATCGCTTCTGTTTTAAGCGCAATACCCGGACCTGAGCTTGACGTTACACCAAGCTGTCCTGCAAACGACGCACCAATTGCGCCACAAACCGCAGCAATTTCATCTTCCGCCTGGAATGTCACCACGCCATATTCTTTAAGGCCACTTAAAGTATGTAATAATGCAGACGCCGGCGTAATCGGATATGTTCCAAGCATAAGTGGAATATCGCCAAGCTGCGATCCCGCAACCAATCCCCATGCAAGGGCCTGGTTACCATTGACAGTGCAATACTCACCTGCTTCTTCCGTTGTATGTTTACCTACAGTATAACGGCGAAGATTGCTGGAAATTTCAGCTGTTTCGCCGTACGCATGCCCTGCGTTGACCGCAGCAATATTCGCATTTGCGACATCAGGTATTTTTGCAAACTTGTTAGCTAACCAATCCGTAATAGATTTTCTTGGACGGCCGAACATCCAAAGGATTAGGCCAAGTGTCCACATATTTTTTGAACGCAAAGCATCTTTTTTACCAAGTCCAAATTCTTTAACAGATTCCAAAGTCATTTTAGTAATATCAAGTTTTTGAACTTGATAATCGCTTAGACTTTCATTTTCCAGTGGGTTTTCATCGTAACCTGCTTTATCAAGATTGCGCTTATTAAATGCCCCTTCATCAACGATGATAAGTCCGCCCTCACGAAGTCCTTCCAAGCTCACCTTAAGAGCCGCAGGGTTCATGGCGACAAGAACATCTGGTTAATCACCCGCCGTGGACACCTCAACCGATCCAAAATTGATTTGAAAAGCTGATACGCCAAAGGTCGTACCGACTGGGGCGCGAATTTCAGCAGGGAAATCAGGAAATGTTGAAAGATCACTGCCTTCCAGAGCAGTTACAACGGAAAACTGGGTCCCTGTAAGCTGCATTCCGTCGCCACTGTCACCGGCGAAACGAACACAAACGGAATCTAGTTCTTCAAAATCTTGTGCGGCTGTTTGCACATTCATTTTATGGTCCTTAACTTATTAAATGACAAAATATATAAACTTTAATTACTTATGATATTAAATTACATGATATAACATTAAAACACTATCATATTATGCTTTTAAAATAAGTGCAAAATGATAATGACTCATATTAAAATACACTACTATTATAATAACATCAAACATTAAGTAGAAACCGCTAAACTCCCATGACATCTAAGGCTTTCAACAAATCCATTTCCAAGCAAATGTGGCAAATCGCCGTGCCTTCAATATTGGCGAATTTATCTACGCCCCTTCTGGGCTTATCTGATAGCTTCATAATGGGCCACCTTCCCCATGCTAGGTATTTAGCGGCCGTTGCCCTTGGTGCGATGTTTTTTAGCATCCTTTATAACGGGGTAAATTTTCTACGCATGGGCACAACTGGACTTGCGGCGCAGTCCCACGGACGCGGCGATGAATTATCGCTCAATCAACTATTTATTCGTGGCTGTATTAGCGCTTTCAGCATCGGTTTAATATTTATTGTATTACAGTCCCTATTATCATCCGCTTTCTTTTATTTCATCGAAGCCGAACAAGCGGTAATAAACCTTGCTGCTGAATATTTCAGCATCCGTATCTGGGGAGCTCCATTTGCCTTAATGAATTATGTGGCCTCTGGTTGGCTGCTGGGCATGGGACGGGCAAAGGAAGTGCTCTACATTCATCTTTATATGAATATCAGCAACATCGCTCTTAACTTTTTATTCGTTTATGGCTTTGATATGACCGCCGACGGCGTAGCGCTTGGAACGGTACTTTCTGAAAGTACGGCGTTTTTATTCTGTATGTATTATGTAATGGGATATAATAAATCACATTTTAAACTCCCCCTTTTCGCGGCCACGGTTCTTGATAAAATCATGGACCCAATCGCTTTTAAAACCCTCTTCACATTAAACCGTGATATTTTCATTCGCACATTATGCCTTACACTTACACTGGCAAGTTTTATTCTACTTGGCACTCGATTTGGAACCGAAATACTTGCGGCAAATGCTGTTTTGATGAATTTACAAAATTTAACCGCTTATGGTCTTGATGGATTTGCTCAAGCAGCCGAAGTACTCGTTGGTAAAGAAATAGGCAAAAAATCCGTCAAATCATTACGTGCAGCCGTGATTGTTTCCAGCAAATGGGCGATTATCACCGCCGCAGTCTTTAGTGGCTTTTATTTTACTTTTGGTGAATTAGTCATCAATATGCTCACCAATATCGAGGCCATCCGCCTTATATCAATGGATTATTTAATTTGGGTAATCGTCTTACCTGTGCTTTCGATCTGGAGCTTTCAATTAGACGGTATATTCATCGGCGCCACCGCAGGATCATTTATGCGCAACGGCATGATCATTTCCACAATTTGTTATGTGGTTTGCATATTCACCTTGCTGCCGCTCTGGGGTAATCACGGTCTATGGGCTTCTTACTCAATCTTCATCGTTATGCGTGCCCTGACATTAGTGGTTAAATACCCTGAGATAGAGAAAAGAGCGGTTTAGATGTTGTAATATTAAAACCCTTCTCTTATAATTTTTAAAAATATCACGGGAAATTCAAGACAAAATCCAAGGGAATAATATGTTACATAAATCTTTGCTCGCGTTGAGCTTACTTTTCGTCGTCGGCTGTGGACAAGCACAAGAAAAAAAGCCAAACATCATTTACATCTTAACCGATGATCAGCGTTATGATGAACTTGGGTTTATGAACCC
>JABIPV010000261.1 GCA_018699075.1 Kordiimonadaceae bacterium
AACAATGAAGAATGGATTTAACAGAAGCATGTTTATGAAGGGCGTCGGCGCATCTGCTCTTGTAGGAACAGCGGCGACAACCCACAAAAACTTAACCAAGGCCTTAAATAATATTGAAAAGACGATTGCCGCCATTTAAAATATTAATTTAATCTAATATTTTCTTTAATATTTCTATAAAAACATTACTTTGACGGCGCATCCCAAGATCATTTGGGTGGACGCCGTCAACTGTACCATCATGATCCGTGCCAAGCATGTTTGTGTTGGCAAGGAAATATAGATTTTCATCGCCTGAATCGGTAAGGTTTTTATATATTTTCCGAACAATATCGCCTTTTTCAGTCGGCAGGTTTTTATAGCTGGAATCTTCTGCTAATATTATTGGCGTACTCGGGTGGCTAAGCCTTAGGCGTTTAATAAACGGCGCTACTCGGTTTGACACTTGATCAGGTGTCATATTCCATAAACAATCAAGAACATAAACGGCAGGGTCAAGTTCAGCTAGTAATTCTGCTAATTCAATTTCCATTTTACCGTTACAAGAAAAACCAAGGTTAATCATGGTTGCGTCAATCTCTCGGGCAATAATTGATGTCCCTGCCATACCGGGGCGCGATACTGTTCCGCCTTGTGTTATGGAGGTTCCGTAAAACACAATCTGCCTAGATGGTGTCGCCGTATTTGATAAAGTGGACCCTTTAGGAATGCCGATTTTCATAAACTTTATGCCGTTATAGAGCGGTAAATATAGAACATATTCATCACTGCCGAAAACGTCGAACGAAGCTTCGTTTAACATGCCATTCGGTCGACCATTTGCAACAAAGCGAAGCTTACCTTGATCATCGGTCGCGTAGAGATCAATTCCGCTTACGGCAGTTGCGGGCATATGTGGCAAAGCCAATTGATTGTCTGTTAATTGCCACCGCACATTTATTGTTTTAGCATTGGTTTTAAAACGCACCAACATACCAGCAGTATCATGACCCAAATCCCAAACATCTTGGCGAACCATGTCTTTAGCTTTTGCTGGCAACCGGTCATAAGCGGCTTGTGTATCTTTCCATCCTTGTCCGACCACACCAATATCAAGAGCATCATACCACAGAGTATCATCAACGATGGGATCAATTGATTGTGCGTAGCTTGTATTCAATGAAATAACGCATAGAAAAATCAACGCCTGAGTATATTTAAATAATGCCATAATGTCATGTTTCCTTAATGATATATCCAATTTATAGCTGAATAAGTATTTTTAATTTGATCCAATATTTAGAGCATACTATTATACACTCAAATCTCAAACAAATGATCGAAGGCCACAATGAAAAAAGTATTAACAAATCTATTTTTCTTAATAATAACAATTAGTTCTGCGAGTTCAGACGACAAAAATTTAGATTTAGAAAATTATTGCACCGCAGTATCTGTCTTTGATGACACCCAAGTTTGCCTGTTTAATTCCACCATGTTTCGGGTACGGACGTCTACTTTAGAAGGTGAAAAATTTCCTGCTAAATATATGATCCCGTTCGCTGTTGGTAAAATTGAAAATTGGGATAAAGTTGAATACCAAAAAACTGATAAAGACGATTTAATCACTATAAGCACTGATAAAATAAGCATCCAGTTTAAAAAGGACGGGAAGTCTTGGAGTGTATGGAATAAAGCAGATGAGACAAAAATTCATCCTTCCCAAGGTGTGGTTCATGGTCTGTTTAAAAATGGCTATAGTCTGTTTGATAGTGCCAGTGCTTTTAACGAAACCAACATCAACAGTCGCTATGCCCACAATTTTTATAACCCTGAAACTAAAAATTATACGGATGTATATTTACCAGAAGATAAAATCTTCGATCAGTATTTTATTTTTGGCCCTGATTACCCCGCTTTATTTAATCAAGTGAATGAACTGGTTGGCCCTGAACCTCTTTTGCCAAAAAAATCTTACGGTTTTTTCCAAACTCAACATCTTGCTTGTGATGGTACACAGGCAAAAATGATGGAAGTGGCCAAACAACTTCGGGAAAGAGGCATCCCCACAGATACTTTAATTCTTGATTTTGAATGGGGCGACGGCTGCGATAATGGTGAAGAAATTGTTTGGGGCACAAAAACTGATTGGGCAGAAGAATACAAAACGCCGCTTTCCCCAACGGATATGATCAAACAACTTAAAGACATGCATTATGACGTGATGGTAATCCGTCACAATGCCCCTGGTTTTAAAAATCGCCCTCCTCAAGGATGGACAGAAGCCGTGATAGAAGAGGATAAATGGTGGGATGCTTATTTTGAACGCATGAAAGAAGGCATAACCGGCACATGGCAAGACACAAGACAGAATGATATCACCGACAGCATCATTTGGAACGGCACCCAAGAATATTTAGGTGATCAAAAACGCACCCTATTCATGGGCGCCCGTAAAATGATGTCGGTTAACCCGTGGGATTATCGTTTTAGTACCGTACCCGTAAATCAAATAATCGGCAGCCGCAGATATCCTTTTGATTGGACAGGCGACGCCACTTTTTCTTGGAACGAATTAAAGTTCCAAATTGAAGCCATCACCAATTCACATGGATCAATGAAAGCAATTAATTATATTTCAACCGATTCCGTTGGTGCCACATGGCAGATCCAAGCCCGGTGGAACCAATTCACGGATTTCACCACCATTAGCCGCTCTCATCACCGCAAGCCATGGAACGGATCGTTTGATACGAAAAATTTTGAAAATACAATTAAGATCACTGACCGCGCGAACGTGACCATGAAAGAAGAGGTTGAGGTCATAGAAGACTCCGACCAAACAGCAGAAGATAGTATCCGCATCCACCGCAAAATCCGTTATCAAATGCTGCCCTATATATATTCACATTCGATCGAAAATTATTTAACTGGTATGCCAATGCTACGACCAATGATACTGGCATACCCAGATGATTATTTTAATAACGCCAACAACTGGCCATATCAATATATGTTCGGCAGTGAAATACTGGTCGCACCTGTTTACGGCGATTTTAATACCATGGAAATTTACTTGCCAAAAGGCAGCGATTGGATTGATTACTGGAACCATGATGTCTATCCAGGTGAAGGCGTCATCACATACGACACTGGCGATATTAATAAGTTGCCATTATTCATCAAAGCAGGTGCCATCATACCAAATCGTCAGGATATGAACTGGATTGATACCGAAGTGAAAGATCAGATCACCTTTGACATTTTCCCAGCCAAAACATCATCTTTTGACTACTTGGAAGATGACAATGTCACATTGGCCTATCAAAACCAAATGATTGCGAAAACCACCTTAAATGTTAGCACAGACGACGCTGGCACCATCACCATAGATATATCCCCGATATCAGGATCATTCAATGGCATGCCCGAAAGCCGCGATTATGGATTTAAGATTAATTTGGTCTACGACAAACCCAAAAGCATTCGCCTAAATGGCAAAATGCTTAATGATTGGCAATATAACGAGACAACTAATCAGGTCACTCTAAAGGAAAAAATTATTCTTTCCAGTGGAGCAACCTTCGTTATTGAGGGCTAATTAATTAGGTATCCGTCCAATCGTCACACTTGATGGATACTCGTTTGATCTATGAATATTGTGTGTCGCTTTGATATAATCTTCATCTTTGGCTTCATAAATATTCATAAATTGTTGCGGGTTTCTATCGGCAAGTGGGAACCATGAGCTTTGAATTTGGATCATGACACGGTGGCCCTGTTTAAACGTATGAGAAATACCGGGCATGGTGAAGTTAACATTTGTCACCTCGCCCGCATTAAAGGCTTCCGGTTTATCAAATCCATTACGGTATTTTCCACGGAATATGTCACCACGAACCATCATTTGATAGCCTTTCATGGGCACGTCCATATACTTATCATCATGTTCCGGGAAATCATCCGGAAATACATCAATCACTTTAACTACGAAATCCGCATCTGTGCCCGTTGTTGATACAAACAGATCAGCAATCACAGGTCCTGTTAAGACCATATCTTCCTTAAGAACATCAGTTTGATAAACCATCACATCTGGGCGATTACCTACAAACCGTTGGTCTTCGACCATATATTCACGGCTTCGTGTGTTTCTTATGTGACGTGTGTATGGCACAGGGTTTGCAGGATCGCTTACATAGTCATCAGAACCACCGCCAGCTGGCTTATTACTTGTTAAGCCTCCATTGTCCTGTAAATAGAACGTATAGGGCTTAGCTTCCTCTGGTGGCCACTGATCATGCTCTCGCCATTCATTCTCACCACTATAAAAAGCCAGCACTTCGGGAAGCTCTGCGTCGCCCTCGTCTTTTAAATATTGTTTGAAGAATTTAAGGTCGATATTTTCTTTGTAATAAGTCGATGTCTTAACATCAAACGGTGCATTTCCAAGATGATCACCGTCCGAACGCACCCAACCACCATGGAACCATGGCCCACGGACGAGGGTATTGGTCGCACGCGGGTTCTTTTCTTCTATCGATTTATAAATGGTGGTACCGCCGTAACTGTCTTCGGCGTCAAATGATCCTATAACCGTCATCACATTGGCGGTGATGTTATTTAAATGTGGTGCAATAGCGCGGCTTTTCCAATAGTCATTATAATCACTATTGGCCATTAAATCGTTCCAAAACGGGCTTTTGCCGAAAAAATACTTATCATTGACATTATGAAGTGCGCCAAGTTCTAGGAAAAAGCGGTAGCTGTCTTCATGTGGAAATTCAAAAGCATCTCGTCTTCTTTCCATAGTTGGGTTTTTGGGGCCACTATCAAAGCCACGGAAAAACCGGAATGCATCAAGCATAAAAAATGCACCATTATGATGGAAATCGTCACCAATATAAATATCGCCCATTGGCGCTTGTGGCGATGCGGCTTTTATCGCAGGGTGCGTATCAATAATACTGGCAGCCGAATAAAACCCTGGATAAGAAATACCAAAAATACCTACCTTACCATTATGATTTTCAACATTTTCCAGTAGCCATTCAACTGTATCATAGGTATCCGAACTTTCATCATTTTCAGTACCGGTTTTATTATCGTTATGCGGTGTCATCACGCGGTGATCACCTTCTGACATATTTTTTCCGCGGACATCCTGATAAACGAAAATAAAGCCATCTTTTGCAAAACGGTTATCACCACCGTTTGGTCCCAAATAATTAGGATAATTATTTACCCCGTACGGGCGAAGCGAATAAGGTGTTCTTTTTAACAGTATAGGATATTCTATGCTGCCATCTTTCGGCGTATAAACCGATGTAAAAAGCCTAACCCCATCACGCATGGTAATATAATATTCATGCTTTGTGTAATTGGCTTTTAAATCATAATCACCATCTGAAGCACTTGCACTAAACGTGCCTAAGATAAGGATTGATAAAGATATAAAAAGTAGTGATATTTTTTGCATAACCATTTCCTATTTAAATATTTGGATCTCTTCTAAATTCGTCCAGATCAATTTCGCCTTCCCATTTGGCAACGGCCGTACAAACGGCAAGGTCACCTGTGACATTAACTGTTGTCCGCACCATATCCAGCGGTCTATCGAATGGCAGTAAGAAACCAACCACAAGGGCCGTTTGGTCTGCTGAAATGCCCATTACACCAAGCACACCTGCAAGTAAGAAAAGGCTGGCAGATGGTACTGCGGCGGTTCCGATTGATGCGATCGTCGTTGTAAGGGCGATAAGCCCATAATCAGCTAAACTTAGGTCAATACCAAAGGACTGCGCCGTAAATACAGCAACCGTTCCTACATATATGGCCGTACCATCCATGTTTATGGTTGCCCCTAGCGGAATAACAGATGAAGCTACTGTCGATTTAATACCAAGATTATCTTCGGCAACAGCAATAGATACCGGCATGGTGGCACTGCTTGATGATGTTGAAAACGCCACAAGCTGCGCATCAATTATATCTTTAAAGAAGCGAACAGCGGGAAGTTTCAAAACAACCTGGATTAAGGTGCCGTGCATGACAATTACATGTAACAAACAACCCGCGATGATCGTTCCTGCTAGTGGCAAGACATCAAGCAATGCGGATGCCCCTTTTGTTCCGGCTACAGCCGCGATTAACGCAAAAACACCAAATGGAGCAACTTCCATAATTAAATGGGTGATTTTTAAAACAACTTCGGAAGCACTATCCATAAGATTTGCCATCGGCTTGGCCTTTTCACCCGCAAGCATAATTCCTATACCGAATATAAGGGCAAAGAAAATAACCGCGAGAATATCGCCCTCTGCAAGTGCAGCTACGGGATTGGCAGGAATAATATTCATCATCCGCTCGCCAAGCGGTATTGCAGCCTCCAATGTTTGTGGCTCACCGCCCATAATTGAAACGCCAACACCCGGTTGAAATATTGCAGCAAGAATTAAGCCGATCGTGATCGCAACAGCGGTTGTCCCTAAATATAGTCCCATTGTTTTAATACCGATGGAACCCAATTTTTTAGGACTTCCCATGGCCACAACCCCGGAAACCAATGTCACGAAAATAAGAGGAACAACGATCATTCTGATTAGTTTAATAAATACATCACCGATCCATTTGATGTTTGCCGCACTTTCACCCATTATTGAGCCAACAATTACACCAAGGACGAGCGCAATAACGATCCGCTTCCAAAGCTTCATTTCAAACCACATTTTTACCATACTGATGGTGCTCCCTCTTTTAATTTTTTTATTTATTTGGTCAATTCTTAGTAAATTATTGAGTAAAAATACTCATCCCTGCAAAAGACCTTAAATTATTGTTGGCACTTTTGCATCATCTTTTGTAAAAGAGGTGATAATTTATTTAAAGGTGAAACCGTTAATGTTTATTTTGATCGATAATTACGACAGTTTTACGTACAATTTATACCATTACCTTGGTGAAATTGGTGCGGATGTTGATGTTTACCGTAATGATGAAATCACGGTAGACAGCCTAATTGCGCTTAAACCGCAGGGAATTATTTTATCACCTGGGCCAAAAACACCTGATCAAGCAGGTATTTGCCTTGAGATCATAGAAAGAATGGGGCAAACAACACCAATATTAGGGGTGTGCCTCGGCCATCAATCAATCGGTCAGGTTTACGGGGGGAAAGTCATTCGCGCGCCTTATCTTATGCACGGTAAAGTGAGCGATATATTGCACGAAAATAAAACAATATTTAAAGGGTTTAAAAATCCATTTGGCGCAACACGCTATCATTCGTTGATTGTTGAGCGTGAAAATTTACCGGACTGTCTTGAGATTACATCAGAGACCGAAGACGGCATCATTATGGGGTTATCACATAAAGAATATCCCGTACACGGTGTACAATTTCATCCGGAAAGTATAGCGTCAGAACATGGCCATGATTTATTTAAGAACTTCGTGAATATTGCGGCGACATTTAATAACGGAACAGCATAATGCCAGTAGACTTTAAACAATTGATAAGCCGATTAGCAGATGGCGAGGTTTTAAATCGCGCCGATGCACGCGCTGCATTTCAATATATGATGGATGGTGACGCAACAGGCCCACAAATCGGTGCCTTTCTGATGGCGCTTAGGGTCCGCGGTGAAAGTATCGAGGAAATCACCGGCGCCGTTGAAACCATGCGCTCTAAAGCACTGAGCATTAAAGCACCAAAGGGCGCCGTTGATACGTGCGGTACGGGCGGCGATACGGCGGGTACATATAATATCTCAACCGCCGCCGCAATTGTCCTTGCCGCGTGCGGCGTTCCGGTCGCTAAGCATGGCAACAGAGCCGTATCTTCAAAATCCGGTAGCGCCGATGTGCTTGAAACGCTTGGCATTAACATTGATGCGGATATGCTGATCGTAAACCGCTGTTTAAATGAACTTGGCATCAGTTTCCTAATGGCTACGCGACATCATAGCGCCGCGCGACATGTGGGCCCTGCCCGAGCGTCCCTTGGAACCAGAACAATTTTTAATCTCATCGGCCCTCTTGCCAATCCAGCAGAAACTAAATTCCAAGTGATCGGTGTATTTGATCAAAAATGGAATAAACCGATGGCAGAAGTGCTCGGTACTCTGGGTAGTGAGCATGTATGGGTCGTCACAGGATCAGACGGCCTTGATGAAATTACCATTACTGGTGAAACCCATGTCGCTGAATATAAAGACGGTAAAATAAATGAATTTACAATTTCACCAGAAGATGCGGGTCTTAAACGCGCGTCTTTAAGCGAAATTGAAGGTGGCGATGCAGAATATAATGCAGCGGCAATACTATCCTTACTGGATGGTGAGAAGAATGCCTACCGTGACATAGTGCTCCTTAATACGGCGGCAGCGCTGATTGTGTCCGGTAACGCAACCGACTTAAAAGATGGTGCGCGCATCGCCGCAGAGGCTATTGATAGCGGTAAAGCAAAAGAAAAACTGGAAAAATGGATAGAACTATCCAACGAAGAAGTACCGGTAATTGAAGACGATGAGTGATATTTTAAGTAAAATTTCCGCGACAACCCGTGAACATGTTGCCAGATGTAAAGAACTGAAATCCTTAACTGATCTTGAAAAAGCCGCGCAAGCTGCCTCACCTG
>JABIPV010000248.1 GCA_018699075.1 Kordiimonadaceae bacterium
CGGGGCCGCCGATAAAGTAATGGGGCATACTATTCCTTATATGGAAGGGTATACAGTTCTTACCTTAAGGGAACCGCACGGTGTCACGGGGCATATTATCCCGTGGAACTATCCCATGCAGATGATAGGCCGCAGTATCGGTGGTGCACTTGCGATGGGTAATGCATGTGTTTTAAAACCGGCGGAAGATGCCTGCTTAACAGCACTTTTATTTGCCCGCATAGCTGAAGAAGCAGGACTTCCAAAAGGTGTGCTTAATGTGGTCACGGGGATTGGCGCAGAAGCAGGGGCCGCTTTGTCCGCGCATCCTGATATTGATCATATATCCTTTACGGGATCTGTGCCCGTCGGCACAATGGTGCAAAAAGCGGCAGCAGACAATATTGTCCCAGTAACATTAGAACTTGGTGGTAAATCACCGCAAATCGTTTTTGATGATGCTGATTTAGAACAGGCATTACCATTTTTAGTAGGTGGAGGCATTCAAAATGCGGGACAGACATGTTCTGCGGCATCCAGATTGCTTATTCAACGTGGAATATATGATGAACTATTGGATATGTTAATCGAAAAATATCAAGCATTGAAAGTTGGTCCGGCATCAGATGACCTTGATGTTGGTCCGCTTATTTCAGCGAAGCAAAAGGCTTTAGTCGATGGTTTCATCATGAAGGGCGTTCAAAACCATTTGAACATTGCCGCACAAGGTACAATCGTGACAGATAAAAAAGGGTTTTATGTTAGACCAACTTTATTTACCGACGTTTCTCCACTAGAAGAACTTGCACGGACAGAAATATTTGGTCCAATTCAAGTGGTAATCCCGTTTGATACGGAATCAGAAGCCATTGAAATAGCAAATAATACAGTATATGGGCTTGTTACGGGTATATGGACTAAGGATGGAGGTCGTCAGATGCGTATGGCAAAAGCGATTAAAGCCGGGCAATTGTTTATAAATAACTATGGTGCCGGTGGCGGCGTAGAGCTACCTTTTGGGGGTGTCGGTAAATCTGGATTTGGTCGTGAAAAAGGATTTGAAGCCCTTTATGGTTTTTCTGTAATTAAGACTGTTGCTATAAATCACGGTTAATTAATTACATTAAGAAAGTTAAATAAAACTATGAGATTAAATGATAAAATATCTATTATTACTGGTGGTGCTTCTGGTTTTGGGGCAGGGATTGTAAAAAAATTCGCTGCTGAAGGTGCAAATGTTATTATTGCTGACTTAAACTTGAGTGCTGCCAATGAATTAGCTTCTGAAATCGGGCAGAATGCAATGGCAATTGAAGTTGATGTATCTTCTGGTGAAAGTGTAGAAGCAATGGTCGCTAAAGTCATAGCAAGACATAAAACAATTGATATTGTCGTAAATAATGCGGGTATAGGTCATATTCCCCAACCCCTTGATCAACTTAGTGAAAGTGATTTTGACCGCATATTTAATGTAAATGCCAAATCAGTTTACCATATGGCTCAACATATCGTTCCCATAATGAAAGAAAATAACGCAGGTGTCATTTTGAATGTTGCCAGTACGGGTGGGGTTAGTCCTCGTCCCAATTTAACCTGGTATAATGCTTCTAAGGGTTGGATGATAACAGCGACGAAGGCCATGTCTGTGGAATTAGCCCCGTTTGGCATCAGGGTTAATGCTATTAATCCAGTTGCAGGGGATACGCCGCTTCTTAAAACCTTTATGGGGGAAGATACGCCCGAAATTCGTGCAAAATTTTTATCAACCATTCCAATTGGCCGCTTTTCTACACCTGAAGATATGGGAAATGCAGCATGCTTTTTATGCAGTGATGAAGCCAGTATGGTAACGGGTGTTGCTATGGAAGTTGACGGCGGACGCTGTATTTAATTTTAATGTTTAAGGTTTTCATCTTTTCTTAAGATATATTTATTATACTTTTAATGCTTGCAAAGATGTATCCGTTTTGTATATTATTAATAATAGAAAAATAAAAACATTAAAGTTTTATTCGCACTTATCCCCCCATACAGTGCGAATGAATTGCGGGGCAGGAAGTTTCTTTCTGTCCCGCCTTTTTATGTCTTTATTAAAATGCTTGTTTGACATATGAGGATAGTTTCAATATTCCTTATTTGTATATAAACACTTAAGCGAGCTTGCAAATGTATAAACCAGGTCCTCTAAATTTAATCACAGATGTTGAAGGTATTCGTGTTGGTCACGCCCATAATGATGAGGTGAGAACTGGAACAACGGTACTTCTTTGTGAAAAATCGGTCACTGGTGGAGCAGACGTTCGTGGTGGTGGTCCTGGTCTTCGTGATGTTGAAGTGTTAAGCCCCGAAAATCAAGTCGGACGCGCTGATGCTATTGTGCTTTCTGGTGGAAGTGTTTTTGGACTTGCTGCGGGTGATGGCATTGCCACCGCATTATCATCTCAAAAAGTAGGGTTACAATTTGGCCCGAATGCGCCGACCGTTCCGATTGTGGTTGGTGCAATATTATTTGACCTTGTAAACGGCGGTAATAAAGATTGGAAAATGTCACCTCCTTATCATGATCTGGGCATTGAAGCCCTAAAAGATGCCCAAGTTGAAGATGATGGTAAATTTGAATTAGGTAATGCAGGGGCAGGACTAGGCGCGAATGCAGGCAATAAAAAAGGGGGAATTGGTTCAACATCACTGGATCTTGGAGATGGCTTAATAGTCGGCGCGCTTGTCGCTGTGAATAGTGTTGGTAGTGTATTTATGCCAGACGGCGAAACATATTGGGCACAGCCTTTCGCCATAGGTGATGAACTTGGTGGACAAAAAGCCAATGATAAAAATCAGGACGCCGTTCAACCAATCCCAGATGATAGTAAATTTGGCGGAATGATGCCGGGTTCCAATACGACGATAGGTATTATTGCGACATCTGCTAAGTTAACGCCGGCTGAATGTAAACGCATTGCGATGATGGCACAAGATGGTTACGCAAGAGCCATTCGCCCTGTTCATACACCCTATGATGGCGATACAATTTTTTGTATTTCTGGCGGAACAAAAGAAATTGAAAACGGGCCGCGTCGATTGAGACGTGTTTCAGAAATAGGTGCCGCAGCAGCAGATGTAATGGCGCGTGCGATTGCGCGCGGCGTTTATGAAGCACAAAAATAGCATTTAATTTATGCAAAATTCCAAATAAACTTAATAGAATTTTATCTTGTTCATAATCATTTTTTAATGTTTTTGTATTATAAAAGTACATTGAAAATAACAATGAGCTTTGAAAATGTTTAAAACTATTTTGCAAAATATATTTGAGTTTTATAAATCACTTAATAAAAACCAGGCGGGTGGCATTTTAGTGCAAACCGCATTTGGTATATTTGTTTTTATTGGTATGCTTGGTGTTGGTGTTGATCTGGCACGTGCTTATCTTTATAGGGCGCAACTGTCAGGTGCGCTTGATGCTGCCGCGCTTGCCGGATCAAAAGCATTTCATTCAGACACGCGTGATGCAGAAATTCAAGCCTATTTTGATAGTAATTTTGATGCGGATTTTATGGATGGCGATATAAGCCCACTTGTCATTACTGAAATTGATGCAGTTCAAAAAACGCTTCAAGTATCTACTTCCGGTCAAATTAATACTGCTTTTATGCGATTATTCGAGGTTAAAACTCTCGATGTGGCGGTGAGTGCAGAAACAACAAGTAAGCAAACAGGCCTTCAATTGGTGATGGTTGTTGATAATACGGGTTCTATGCGTTCAAGTGACAGCGGAACGGTAAGAATTAATGCGCTTAAATCTGCCTCGACGACATTAGTAGATTCATTATTTGGTGATGAAGCATCCAATGATAAGCTTGAAATTGCAATTGTACCTTATGTAACTACGGTAAATGTAGGACACTTATTAGATAGTGCTTATGTAGACAGAACAGGTGACGCTACTGCTGTACCGATTATTGAAGATGTTCCTGCAAGTTATACCTTTCATGCAACTGCCCTTGATAAATGGAATGGCTGTGTTGAAGCAAGGCCGACCGTTAATAATTTATCATCGGGTAACGCATATGATGTTGAAGTGGAACATAGTGGTGTTGGGTGGAGGCCTTTCTTATGGCGTCCTCATTATGATAACCACTTTTATAGTATGACTGACGTAACTGGTCCAAACGGTGAAAACTGGGACGCGCCCGATTATCAACGTGAAGGCGGTTCTGGTGAAGGTAGTAGCGATGCGGGGCCAAATATTAATTGCCCAGCTCCTGTTCTTGATTTTACATCGGCTAAGGCTGATTTAACTACTTATATTGATGATCTTTATTATTCCTATAACCGTGGTGGTACGATTGCCAACCTTGGGATGGTTTGGGGATGGCGTATGCTTCATACAGGGTCACCATTTTTTAATGATATTGAATATGATGATCCTAATATGGCCAAAGCGGCTATTTTAATTACAGATGGTGAAAATTGGGTAATTAATGGACGTGAAGCATATGGACCTCATGCCCATTATGATGGCTATTACTCTTCAACTGATTATTATTATGATGATTTTGATGATGATGGCGATGGTAAATGCCCTAGATGTACAGGGTCTGGAAACGCTCAATTTGATAGTGATGATGAAAGTTTAGGGCCGGATGCTTTTGATGCGACCAATGGGGGTAATATTGGAGATCGTTATATTGGAGATTATTCAGGTTATGGCCGTCGTGATGAAGGCCGTTTAAACGGTGCATTATCACGGACTGATACGACTGACGAAATTAATGACCGTCTTGCCTATGTTTGTTCCGCGATGAAAGGAATGGGCATTACCATTTATACAATTACTTTCGGTAGTGGTGCGACTAATACTACTCTGCAGAACCTCTATCAAGGGTGTGCGACAGACAGCGGTAAATATTACCATGCACCAGCAGCAGATGAACTTGAAGGCGCATTTGAAGCGATTGCAAACGATCTTTCTGACCTAAGATTAAGTTTAATAAAAAGCCACGCTATTAATATAATAGCGTGGCTTTTTATTGAGTAACTGAGAAAATATATATTAGATCGCTATTCACCAGAGGAAGGTGAAATAATAAAAACGCAAGTTGATGTGTCCAAAGGAGAGAGTTATGGAAGCGCTTTATTTGTCCATGCAAAAGAGAAAAAGTTTAAGGAAGAGCGAAGCTATAATTGATATGATAGCTTCTCTTTTTTAAATAGCATTAACTGAGAGATTATATAAATCGCTTATCTCGTGTATCAAAAGAGGAAGGTGCATAGAGAGACAAAGCGATCATTTGACAATACACTACGCAGGTTGATGCATCCAAGGGCATGTCTAATGTTATGGAAGCGTTTTTTTCTAAACAAGAGAAAAAGTTTAAGGAAGGGACTTAGTTATTTTTAATTTAAAAACTAGGTATTTTTAGGGACAAACTTTTGCTGTAGCTCCATCTGCGACTATTTGTTCGATTGTACCACGTCTTGGACGGAAGAACGAAGTATATTCGATGTTGGTATCTAAGTCTAAGAAACCTAAAATAGGTTCATAGGTATATTCAAGTTCTGTCACGACCAGTATTTGTCCTGTGGTTGTGATTGTGTTATCTGGTATATCGGCTGCTGCGACGTTTGAGCCCTGAACACCAAAATCACTACTTGACGAATTATTGCCGTAGCAACGTTGCCAAGCAACTCTATAACTGTCAGGTGCGGAACCATCTTCACCTACACCAATTACAGCTGTCATTGTAGCAATACCGTCTTGTTCAATATCATATGGTCTACTTACTTGGTTTAAAGCAAGCATCATGTCGTTCACTTGGGATTCTGTAAGACCGGAATCCATTTGTGTGATTAAATTTGACATTGTGTAAGATGCACGGGACATTCTTTGATGCGCAATGATAAACATTGTCAAATCAATACAGCCAAGTAACAATGAAAATAAGACAGGCGCAATAAGCGCGAATTCGACAAAAGCTACGCCATCTTCTTTCTTTTTAATGTCTTTAAATTTATTTTTTCTAAAATCTATCATATTAATCCTATGAACAAATGATGTTATCGCTTGGTTCCCAAGAGACACCACCAAATGGCTCGTTTCTAACAGCTGTAGATGTGGATAAAGGTAAATATTCCCCAGCGCCAATCATTCCACTGATGTAAGTAGGCATTAGATAAGGGAGGTCAACGCTTAATTCCATGACCATTATGTTTTCTTCGCCACCCGTTCCGGTAGCACCCATATCGGTGTCCCAAGAATTATTACTGTTGATATCTGTATAGCATTCGCCGACATCGTATGTCTGATCACCATCTTCGTCAGTGAAAGGTTCCGGATTACCAATATCGGAAAATGAATCGTATACATTCATTGAAATGGTTACACCATCATCAACACCAATGACTTCAAGGTTTTCTTCGACGTAAGCTCTAATATATTCATCAATTGTAGAATAGCCATCAGGAATATTACCTGTAATAGAAATTCGTGTTGCTTCGGTAACCGCCCCTTCAAGAGAGGCATAGACCATCAGAATGCGGCCCATTTCCATCGATCCTAAAGTAAGTGTTGTAAATAAAGGCAATAGCAGAGCATATTCAACAGCAAATGCGCCGCGATTGTCACCGAGTATTTTTTTTGCAATATATTTTATGTTATTTTTCATAGCTTTATCTACAATTCTCAAAATTCACCATTAATTAGAGAAACTATAAATGAAACATATTA
>JABIPV010000354.1 GCA_018699075.1 Kordiimonadaceae bacterium
CCTAATGGCCAAGAACAAATTTCTGCATCTGATGCGCTTCGGTTAGCCGGCGGACCTGTTCGCCGCCAAGGAAATGCTATTACACACATGCATTTTGATGACATGGGTAGGACTATATTTCAAACATTAGACATGAATAGTAATTTAAATGGTGGTGAAATTATTATAGTCAATTTACGTGAAAATTCAGAATCTGGTAAAGTGACACTCTCGGGCCATGTTAAAACACCTGGAGTTAGAGCAATTGGTAGTTTTAATACAGTTAAAGATTTAATTGGATCGGTCAAAAACCTTACGGAAAACCCTTATCTTTTGTTTGGGATTGTTGAGCGAACTGATTTAAGAACGCAAGCCAGACAATTAATTCCTTATAATCCGCAAAAAGTAATTTCAGGTGAAGATAATTTCGAATTAACTGATGAAGATAAAGTTGTTATATTTGGTCGAAACGATGTGGAATTTTTAAGATCAGATGCTGTTCGCCAGGCAATTTTTACGAGTGATTATTTAGAAGAAGAATTTTTGTCGAATGGTAGTAAGAATGTTAAATTTTGTGCGCCTGTTAAAAAATTGGCTCGTATTATGTCAGATACACAGTCTGATAGGTTTGCAACAGCTATACGTGCCGTTTTTGTAAAACGTGAAAATTCAAGAGAACAGCAGAGAGATCAAGAAGCAATACTTGATGAAGTTGAACTACTTGCGCTTGAAAGACAAAAAGTTGAAACGATGGCAGGGTTAAATTCTGCTCCAAATCAAGCTTTGGTGTATGAAGGTGACGAAGAGGAAGTTGAGAAAGAACAGCAAGAAAGAAACTTTTCGTATTGCCCCGAAGTCTACCAGAATACTGAGAATCTGCTTTCATTTACTCTAGAACATATCATTTCTGTTGATGGTGCAGTAAGATTGCCGGGTGTGTTTCCGATTACGAAAAATACTAACTTGGATTTATTATTAGCAGTATCTGGGGGGACTTCTAACGATGCAAATATGAGTAGAATTGAAGTAACTAGTTATAGAGATGAAGCTACAGATGGCAATCTTGTAATGAATTGGGAATATGTTGATGGCTCCATATCAGATTTGAGTGAAATAGATATTAATCCTGGTGGTGGGGTTCGTGTGAGTAGTGTTTATACCAACTTTGAATCAGGGGCTGTTTTGCTTTCGGGAGAATTTGTTCAACCGGGTGTTTATACAATTCGAAAAGGTGAAAAATTATCCTCACTTATTAAAAGGGCGGGTGGTGTCACAGAACAAGCTTATCCTTATGGGGCAATTTTCACGAGGGACAGAGTAAAAGAAATTCAAAGTCAAGAAATGCAACAAACTGCCGTACGATTACAATCTGCAATGGTTTCAGCGTCCGTTAAGAAAAATATTGATGCATCTGGTGCAATTGCTCTTCAAAGAATGGTCAACCAAATGGCAAATCAAGAGTTCATAGGTCGTGTGGTAATAGAATCTGATCCTGTAGTATTGGGACTAGACGAAAACAAAGATATTGTTCTTGAAGCAGGTGACACTCTGTTTATGCCTAAAAGACCTAATTTTATCGTAACCGTTGGAAATGTTCTAAACCCTAGTGCGTTACAATTCGTTCCCGATAAAGGCGTGAATAGCTATTTAGAAGAAGTAGGTGGCTTCACTATGGCCGCAGATGAAGATAGGGTGTTTGTCGTCTATCCTAATGGTGTCGCTAAACCAATCGATTTATCTTCGTGGGGAGGGGATCGAAATTTAAGTATTCCACCAGGATCTGCTATTGTTGTCCCAACTGATCTTAGCCCTTATGATAATCTGACTTTGATCAGCGAAATCGGCGATATTTTTAGAAATCTTGCCGTATCCGCAGCATCCATTGCGATACTTGTAAGAAATTAATGTATCTTTCTATAATAATAAGGGGCGTATTTTAATGAATAGTTTAAAATATGCCCTTTGTTTATCTTGCTTCGTTTATACGGCTCATTCAAATGCTCAAGATGTTGGGCAGGTAGGCACGGATGTAGGCGGTACCGTTGGTAGTTTTGGCGGTATTGGATTGCTTGAGATGCGTAATGCACGTTTTTCTAATGATGGTGATCTCTCCGTTGGTATGGGAATTTTAAGCGATGGACAGAATTATTATGCCACATGGCAGGCTACACCTTGGCTGGAAACCACGTTAAGATATTCTGATTACAATAATGCGCTTGACGGTGTTGATAAAGGACTTGATGTAAAACTTAGACTGCTGGAAGAAGGTAAATATAAACCTGCTATAGCAATAGGTCTTCAGGATATGTTGGGGGATGGTGTTTTTAGTGGTGAGTATATCGTCGCCAGCAAACGTATTAATAATTTCGACTTCACCATGGGGTTAGGGTTTGGAAAATTGTCTGGTCGGGCAACAATTGGCAATATGTTTAAAGCGTTTGGAGATACCTTCTCTAAGCGTAGTTTTACAAATGATAATTCAGAAAAATTAAGGCTAGGAAATTATTTTTCCGGTGATAAAATGGGATATTTTTGGGGTGTTGAATATAATACACCCTTAAAAGGTCTAACTGCTAAAGTTGAATATTCAACCGTAAAGAAATCAGATATCAAGATTTTTGAAAATTATAATAGTAAAACAGCCTTTAATTTTGGCATCAATTATAAAATAAACAACTGGTTAGAAGCTGGTGCAGGTTTTATGCATGGAAATCAATTTGCATTTCATTTAACATTAACACAAAACCTACATAAACCAAGCCGTTTAATTTATGCAAAAGGCCCTGAGGTTGATGAAATAAGAGTAAGGCAATTAAAGAATAAAGCCAAGAATACTCAAGACTATAAAACCAGTGAAGATGAAGATTATATTTTCGAACGATTAAACCAAATGGGTTTTAATATAACATCGTTGAATTTAATGAAAGATTATATGGAAATAAGCCTAGAGCCTATGGAAAGACAAATTACTGATCGGGAAATTGTTCTAGGAAGTATACTAGAAAGCTATGCGGATGTTTATTTGAATTTTGCGAATAACCCCCTCGACACTATACATGTTACTCGTTCTGATGAAAAAGGGAAAATGGCATTATCAAAATATCGAAATAGCGAATATTTCGCCCGTGAAGGTGAAGAATTATCAAATAGTGGTGAACGGTTAATTAGCAAATCAATATTCGACAAAATGTCATTGAGAAAACTTAAACCAAGCAGAGTTGAATTTTTAGAGAATGAAATCATCGTTGAAAAAAATGTATCCCCATTCAGTGAAATACCTAAAAATGTTGGGCGAACAGCCCGCATTTTAACTAATGAAGCCCCTGATAATATTGAACGCTTTACAATAATTTCTAAAGAACGTGGAACGAATGTTTCAAAAGTGTCTGTGCTTAGAAAAGATTTTGAGAAGACGGCTAATTATACAAGTAGCCCTGAAGAAATATATGCTTCCGCAATAATAGATGAACCAATTCAGGAATATAAAAACGGAACTTCATTTGAGAGATTGCCAACTTTTGAATATGGTATTTTACCAGATGTGGTAAGTCATTTTGGTTCCGACAAAGATGATCATTTTAAAGCGGATTTGAATTTAAAAATCTATGCGAAAGTAAATATAGCAGAAGGTCTGCAGTTAAATGCACAAGCAAAACAGCATTTAATAGGCAATTTAGATTTAATTCCTGTATCGAATAATCCAAATGTACCTCACGTCAGAAGCGATGTGGGATTATACGCATCTGAAGGGACATCGAGTATAAGCCGATTGAATTTGGAATATATTAAAAATCCTACGAAAAATGTTTACACTAAAATCACTGCCGGATTTTTAGAAGAAATGTACAGCGGTGTGAGTGGAGAAGTTTTATACCGACCGTATGACAGTAATTTTGCGTTAGGAATTGATGTTAATTTTGTCAAACAAAGAGGGTATGATCAGCTTTTTGATATGAGGGAATATAAAACAGTAACCGGTCATGCCACTTTGTATCATGTTAATAAGAAATACGACATAACCAGTAAAATAAGTGCAGGGCGTTATCTTGCCAAGGATTGGGGGACGACAATTGATATTTCCAGACAGTTTAAAAATGGAATCAAAATTGGTGCTATTGCCACATTTACCAATATGTCACAAAGTGACTTTGGACGAGGTAGCTTTGATAAAGGTATATATATGACCGTACCGTTCGATTTCTTTTGGTTTAAACAAAGCCGTGAAAAGGCCAAGTTTAGATTTAAGAGATTAGGTAAAAATGGCGGACAAAAAATTGAGCATCAAACAAATCTGTTTGAAATGCTATCAGCAGGTCAAACAAAAAGCTTAGAAAATAATTGGAATAAAATTCTTGAGTAATTATTATAATTAAAACAGTGAAATTTTAAGAAATTTTAATATATTAGAGCTAAATATCTATTTTTAAGAATTTATGGGACGGAAACATAATGCTATTAACTACTGTATCATCAGAAACTAGGATCGTAGTCGTAGGACTTGGTTACGTGGGATTACCATTGGCTGTCGCACTTGCAAAGAAATTTGATGTTATTGGTTTTGATATAAGTGAACAACGCATTTCTGAATTACATGAAGGATATGATCGTACGAAAGAAATTGAAAAAGAAAGACTTGAAGCCAGTTCGATAATGCTCACTAGTTCAGCGGAAGATATAAAAGGTGCGGTTATATATATTGTCACTGTACCAACACCAGTTGATGAAAATAATAAGCCGGACTTAAGACCCGTTCGCTCTTCGTGTGAAATATTGGGGCCGGTTATTGGTAAAAACAGTGTTGTTGTTTTTGAAAGCACGGTATACCCTGGTGTAACAGACGAAATATGTGGACCTATACTAGCCGAAAAATCAGGGCTAGTTTGCGGAAAAGATTTCTTTTTAGGTTATTCACCAGAACGGATTAATCCCGGCGATAAAGTACATACAGTAGATAAAATTACAAAGATCATAGCTGGACAAACACCGGAAGTGCTTGAAATTCTCGCAGATGTTTATAATGCAGTGACATCGGGTGGGGTGTTTCGCGCGTCAACAATCCGTGTTGCGGAAGCCGCTAAAGTAATCGAAAATGCTCAGCGTGATATTAATATCGGTTTTATAAATGAAATCACCATGATTTTTCAAAAGCTCGGCATTTCGGTTTATGATGTGTTAGAAGCCGCCGGGACCAAATGGAATTTTCTAAAATTTACGCCAGGATTAGTTGGGGGCCACTGTATTGGTGTTGATCCTTATTATCTGGCGGAACGTGCGAAACAGGTTAATCACGACCCGCGTATTATTTTATCTGGGCGCTCTATAAATGATGGTATGGCAGATTTTGTTGCCGAACGCATATGCGCCCAATTATCAGGTTCAGGTAAAATTCTTGTTCTTGGCTTAACTTTTAAAGAAAATTGTCCTGACTTACGAAACACAAAAGCCACTGATTTAATAGAGGGGTTAAAAATTCGCGGCTTTAAAGTCGATGTTCATGACTGTGCAGCAGACCCTGTGGAAGCTAAAAAGTTTTTCAATATTGATTTGAAAACTTCATTGAAAGACTTGAAAGATCATTCATATACCGC
The DNA here is from genome assembly GCA_018699075.1 of Kordiimonadaceae bacterium. GTDB lineage: Bacteria > Pseudomonadota > Alphaproteobacteria > Sphingomonadales > Emcibacteraceae > Pseudemcibacter. The sequence goes on from JABIPV010000354.1 coordinate 5,568, forward strand.
TGTTGTAGGCGTTGTTTCACATGATAGCTACATTGACATCCCTTCAGAAGAGTTTGAACGCTTACTCGAGCCCGGAGGCCTCATTGCCGACATCAAAGCCATGTGGAAAGACCTGGAAAAACCACAATATATTAGAAAGTGGCAATTATAGTTTCTATTCAGGAAACAATGAACTTGATCTTCCAGTTATGTAGTATGCTAATAGGCCGATATATTCGTGTATGATTAAGTCGAAATGAAATAGGTTTTTCGAAAAATCGAAATTGAAAATTCCATCATATTTAAGGGTTGTTCTATAATCAACGGGGTAAGGTTGAATGCTCACTCCTGCTTTTCTATACGCTGCGACTGAGCGTGGCATGTGATAAGCGCTTGTCACTAAAAACCATTTATTATTTTCGCCCGGTGTGATTAATTCTAATGTTTCAAGAGCATTGCTGTGTGTGTTATAGGATTTTCGGTCAAACCTTATTCTTTTAATGTCGGTGCCGATATTTACTGTGGCTTGCTCACTTGTGGTGCTGATAGATGTTCGCTCGGCGCCCGCGAGGACGATGATACCGCTGTAGGGTCCATCGTCAATTATATTTCGGTAACTATCGAACCTTCCTTCAATGGGAAATGTCAGCCAATAAGATATATTTGTGAAACCGGTAATAAATAAAAATAATAGGCTGATAGGGATAGTCTTGCGAGCTAGTATTTTGAGTATTGTATTTTTAGTGTTAAATTTATAAATAATCATACTAATAATAAGTATGAAGATGATAAAATTACTAAGTTGGATTAAAACCCATATTCCTCTCGATATTATGTTGTCCCAAGCCAATTTATATCCAATATTTATGCTGTTTATAGATTTAATTGATAAGATTATGTAGTATCGTAATCAATGAAAAGCAAAAAAAAACAA
>JABIPV010000139.1 GCA_018699075.1 Kordiimonadaceae bacterium
AGGTATGATTGGTAAGCGAATTCCAGTCCTCTGTCACCCACGGCCATGCCACATATCGTGATGGTTCAAGCAAGGCAATGAAGTCCATTTTTAAATGGCTGTTTTGTGGTAAATCTTTGAAAACGGCAACAACCTGATAATCAATCCGACTGCTGCTTGGTGAATGATTAATATCAAACATTTTGCCAATTGGGTTATCGACGCCAAAATATTTAATCGCCATTTTCTCACTTATGGCAATATTATTACTGTTTGAAAGCACCATATCTTGAGTACCACTTACTATAGGAATTTGGAATAGGTCAAAAAATCTATGGTCCACATAATCAACGGTTTCATTAAACTGTGTCGCACCAACCTTGACCGATGTTTCATTTTCATAAATACGAACCGCCCCGTCAAGATCACTGGCGAAGTTATTTAAAAGCCCCGGGGCCATCGTTCCGGGTGTATAGGATACTTTAACAGGCTCACTTCCTGGTGATGTATTTATGCTTTCAATTTTATAAACACGATCAACATCATTCAGCCATTTATCATAACTAAGTTCATCACTAACAAACAAAGCAATCAGAATCACAGTACTAAGTGCAATCGCAAGTCCCAATACGTTAATGGTGAAATATTGTTTGTCTCTTAGTATTCCGCGAATAGCAGATTTAAAATAATGGTTGAGCATAGTAACCTCGTAAGCTATTTAAGTTTCTGCATAATATATAGCAAAGAACGTGCCACAAAATAAATCATTTAAAAACAGTTGGTTATGAAAACACAGCTAACTGAAAGAAACGTAATTGTACGGTATCGAACACCGAAGTGTTCATTAACGGACAGTTTAATAATCGTCGATTATCTTAAAAGTCTTTGCTATAGTCCCGAATATTCAAATTAAATAATTCAGGACAAAAATAAAATGACGACTTCTTCTATCACACGTCTACATAAATCTGCGCGGATGAGCAAAATTGTTATGCACGGCGATATGATCTATCTTTGCGGTCAAGTGGGAAGCGGTGATGATATAAAGGCCCAAACCGCTGACATGTTAGGCCGAGTTGATGCGCTTCTTGCCGAAGCGGGTTCAAATAAATCCAATATTCTATCCGCCACCCTTTGGATTTCAAACATGGATAATTTCGCTGAAATGAATGAAGTATATGAAGCATGGATTGATCCTGAAAATCCCCCTGCCCGTGCTTGCGGGGAAGCCAGACTAGCCAGAGACGCTTTACTTGTCGAAATAATCATCACCGCCGTTAAGGCTTAAATACCAATGAAAAAACGTATCTTCTATATTGTTATTAGTTTCCTATTCTTCTGTTCTAGCGGAATAGCGCAAACCCTTGAACTGATCAAAGAACGTAATCTGCTGCGCATCGGTACAACGGGGGATTACCAACCCTTTTCTTATATGAGTGGCGAAGACTTAAAAGGCATCGATATCACCATGGCGAAAAACCTCGCCACATCGTTAGGTGTTGAAGTAAAATTTGTAAATACATCATGGCCTACATTGATGGATGACTTGCTGGCAAATAAATATGAAATCGGCATGAGCGGTATTTCCATAACACCTGAACGTCAAAAAACTGCTTCATTCAGTATTCCAATGCTGTCAGACGGCAAAGCTGCCATAAGCCGCGACGAAGACGCTCATAAATACACCACCATAGCCGCGATCAACAATCCAAACGTAAGAGTGATTTTTAATCCCGGTGGTACAAACGAAATTTTTGCCCGTGAAAATTTCCCTGATGCACAGCTTATTCTCAATGAAGACAACATCACAATATTTGATAAAATCATTGCTGGCAAAGCAGACGTCATGGTAACCGATGCCGTAGAAACCATTATACAGCAAAACATTCACCCAGAGCTTGAAGCGGTCAATCCAGATAAGCCGTTCAACAAATCAGAAAAAGCATATTTAATAAATAAAGACCCCAAATTCAAAGCCTATATTGATCAATGGCTCGATATGAGTTTAAAAGATGGCAGTTTTAAAGAAATTTATGATGGTGAGTTAAATATGCAGTAAATTCATCTGAAAAAAATGGGCTAGACTGAATTAGTCTAACCCACATAGTTTTTGAATGGAGTTTTTCTTAATTATCGACTTTTTTCTTCATTTTGGCGGCTTCTGCTTTTGCATAGCCTTCCATTTTTTTATCTTTTGCCATCATTTTTGCATCTTTATCCATCATTTTTTCGGCTTTATCCATGCTTTTTTGTTCTGCTTTTGCAGCAACTTTTTCCATAGATGCTTTTGCTTGATCTGATGCTTGTGGTGCAGCTTGAAATGCGTATGCATTCGTAATCATTAACCCTGCAGTAAATACTGATGCAGTTAATAGTGTCGTAAATTTAGTCATATTCAAATCCTTTTGTGTGAAGGGCAACATTGTGATTTGATTAAGGCTTTAATAAGGCAGATTTGTATTTATTAAACGTCATAATTTATTAAAATTTTATTTATCCTCTTTTACATATTCAAGTATATCTCCTGGTTCACAATCCAAATATTTACAGATGGCTTCAAGGGTCGCAAAACGAATACCTTTGACCTTTCCAGACTTAAGGAGTGAAATATTTTGCACTGTAATACCAACGGCTTGTGCGAGGTCTTTGGATTTAACTTTACGTCTAGCAAGCATCACATCAAGATTTACAATAATCGACATTTTAAATCTCCCTATATAATCTGCGCATTTTCTGAGGCGATATTTACACTTTCCTTGATTACCCAAGAAATAGTGAATAAAACGAAACTTAAGAAAATTAATGTAAAATTATATGTTTGAAAGCTGAGTGTCAGCGTACGTTCCCCAACAGGATTATTAAATGACATGGCTATACTGAGAAGAGTTTCAACTGGAATACTAAAAATCGTATATAAAACGAAGCTTTTAGAAAACCGACTTAATGCTGTTGCACTTTCAATTGTAAATGTATCACCTTCACAATTATGAATAAAAAATTTCCTAAGTTCAAATATTGCTATAAATGCAATAAAAGCCAATAATCCAGTCACAAAAAACCCAGCCATTAAATTCGATGTAAGCAAATAATTAGCATCATAAGAAGTGCGATGATAAAAACCCCAACTCTGAGCTTTTTCAAAATTTGTCCATATTAATAAATGAGCAATCGGGATAGCCACCATGATCATAGTGCATACATTCTTCATCATTTTACTTAAATGTTGAACTTTTTGATAGTTTTCATTCATTTTTCTACCCTCATTAAATATTGTTAAATAAACTTTAATTATCGTTTAACAATAATTTATTAATGTTTTAAGTGATATAAAGATATTTTCATAGCACATTGCCAAGCTTTTTAAATTCGAGTATTATAAAATATATAAAGCATAAAAACGGGTATACATAAAATGACGACAATAAATATTACCAAGCCAATATTTGTGGCGGCTGTATTAATGCTAACATCTTGCAGCGATCCTTCTTCCTCAGGACCTGATCTATCGAACATTTCAGAAACTGATCACGTTTTTTATACGAAAGCCTTCAATCAATGTAATATCAATAACACTCAATATAATTGTAATTGCGTTGCCCGTGTTAATGTTGATCACCGTAATGTGACTTACGTGGCTTACAAATCAGACTATCAAGCGGTTCATAAACCTGCCCTTGAAAAAGAAATCACCGCCCTCGCCGCGACCGTTGCAGAAAAAACCAAAAATATGTCAGATCCAAGGATTATTCAAAGCCACACTGATGATTTAGGGCGTCTGAGGGAACAGCTTGCGCTTGGTGTTAATCATATTGACGATTTTAAAATGCCAGGGCTTCCTGTAAATGCGACAAGTGCCTGCGTAATTAATTAATCACAGACCATAACAATTAAGTGATTAAAACTCATTAAACGTGATTTGAATTAAACATTTAAATTCAGTATTTTTATTGGTGAAGCTCCTGTGGTTTTATTGGCATTTCCCCTTTTTTTTGCCAACAGATAACACCCCCTTCACTTATCTTAAGGCCACAGGGCTTTTGTATATCGTAACTCCATATAAACCGGTCTTATTATTAATAAGGCCGGTTTATTTTTAGATATATTTCTTAAATTTAATCTTTTTTATAGAAATGAACCCTGCCCCAGGCATTCCATTCACTGACCAGTATATTACCGTCTGCATCATAAGCAATACCGTGCGGTGATGTTACCAAACCATTTTCCCATAACTCTGGTCCAGTTTGATTTGTACTACGCTGTGTATCATCTTCGTTAGTGCCAAGGATAACAACAGTTTCACCAGCTTTATCAAGCACAATCACGCGGCCATGAAGTTCCGCAACCCCCAAATGATCCCCATTAATCGCAAGCGCACTTGGACGACGATATCCACCATCATTAATATTTAGGATTTTACCCTCAAGGTCCATATGAATAACACGGCCATTTTCGCGGTCGGCACAAACTAGCTGTTCCGGGCTAAAGCGCGTGTCCATAATGATTTTATGACATGTGTTAAAATTATAAGGCTCCCCTTTACCCGCAAAAGAAGTTATGTAATTTCCCATGCTGTCATAACGGTGGATATAATCCATTCCGTAACCGTCAACCACATAAATATCGCCATTTGCCGCAACCGCGGTTCCCGTTAAGCTTAGCCCCGCTACACCGTCTTTTTGATACTGAGCAGGAATAGTTGCCAGCGCATCAATGCGCAGCAGCATCTCACCGTCAAGAGTGGTTTTATTAATATATTGTCCGTCAAGTTCAGCACCATAAATATATTCAATTCCGTTACTGTCTTCATGGATGATAAAATCATGATAAGTGTTCGGTGCGTCTTTGACATTGCCTATATATTTACCGTCCGCGCTATAAATCTGAACCCCTTTTGGCTCCCCCATGACACTGACATAAACATTTCCGGCTTTATCGACTTCGATATCACCATGTTGATCACCAAGTGTGGCTTGCCCTGGTGGCGGTGTTAGCCAACCTTCAACTTCGGTATAAGTGTAGGTTTCAGCTGTGCTCTCTGCCATTTCGGGTGCACTGCTCTGCTCACTACATGCGCTCAGCAATAATGCAAGTCCTGCTACTACGCTTAAATTCTTTATCATTTTACTTCCCTTTATTTTTTTAGTTATATTTTTTATGCAATAATATTTGAAACCAGATTACCACCAACATCCGTCAGTCTAAAGTCACGACCCTGATATCTATAAGTTAGTCTTTTATGATCGATGCCCATTAAGTGCATTATTGTCGCTTGCAAATCATGAACATGAACCCCGTTTTCAGCAATATTATAGCTAAAGTCATCGGTTTTACCATATGTAAACCCTTGCTTTATACCACCACCCGCAAGCCACATGGTATAGCTTTTGATATGATGATCGCGTCCTGTTCCTTGGGCCATGGCCGTACGGCCAAATTCACCGCCCCATATTACAAGCGTATCTTCAAGTAGCCCGCGTTGTTCTAAATCCATCACGAGCGCCGCTGACGCCTGATCCGTGGTCTGACATACTTTTGGCAGGTTAATATCAATATCATGATGGTTATCCCATCCCCGATGGTAAAGCTGAATGAAACGTGATCCACCCTCAACCATTTTACGAGCCAGCAAGCAATTTCGTGCAAAT
>JABIPV010000150.1 GCA_018699075.1 Kordiimonadaceae bacterium
CCCCCACCGTTTCAATAATGATGACATCAAAACCCGCCGCTTCCAAGATGAGCATGGCATCGCGCGTGTGTCGGGCAATACCACCGAGTGTACATTGTGACGGACTGGGTCTGATAAAAGCCAAAGGGTCGCGGGCCAATTCTTCCATTCTGGTTTTATCTCCCAAAATAGAACCTCCGGAAATTTTTGATGACGGGTCAACCGCCAACACCGCGACTTTAATACCTTGAGCGGTAAGCATTTTACCAAAAGTTTCGATAAATGTTGATTTTCCAACCCCGGGAATTCCCGTTAAACCGATGCGTATTGTCTTTCCTGCGTGGGGCAATAATTCTGCAAGTAACTCTTGTGCTTGCTCTTGATGGTCAGCACGAGAGCTTTCAATTAATGTAATGGCTTTGGCAAGGTCACGGCGGTTACCTGAGATTATTCTTTCAACAAAATCATCCATTTAAACCACCCTTACGCCACCACTAACCAGGGCTAAAACTTCTTCTGTAAGTTCGTCCTCTTTCACTTGACCGTCTGATTTATACCATCCGGTAATGCCGTTCAAACTATCAAATAAAAGGATAGCCAAAATGGTAGAATTACAATTGCGGATTGACTTATCTTTGATGCCGATACGGATTATTTCACGAACACGATATTCCAGTTCCTTATGGTTTTTTATGCTGTTAGAGGCGGCTTGCTCATTTTCCATTTGTCCGCGGTGTCGTACGTGACAGCGGATTACATCGTCAGTCATAAGACCAATATAGCCCTTTATAAAATCATAAAGAATTTCAAAACCACTCTTTTGCGCATTAATCACACTATCGATCATTGTATTTATACGAAGAAGGGCCTGTTCTTCACATTTAATCAAAATATCTTCTTTATTTTCGATATAATAATAAAGGGTCGGTTTAGTGACATTCTGCATCTTGGCAATGTCATCAAGCGAAGTTCGATAGTAACCTTGGTCCATAAAGGCCTTGGCTGCATTTCGCAAAATCACATCAAGTTTTTGCTTACGTTTCTCTTCCCTCGTAATGTTTTTTTGCACTACTTGCATTATAAAGTCGCCCTAACCATATAAATCATTCATATTTGTTGTTATTATTATTTTAAATACTTATAACGTTACCAAAGGGTAACATACACTAAAACTTAAAGCACGGAGAAGTTTACATGTCCGAAGAATTAATTGTTATTGTAGGTATGTCTCGCACGCCTATGGGTGGATTTCAAGGTGATTTTGCAAATGTCACTGCACCACAACTTGGTGCCATTGCCATTAAAGGCGCACTTGAAGGATCAACTTTAAAACCAGACGATATTGATGAGACTTATATGGGCTGTGTACTTCCTGCCGGAATAGGACAAGCTCCCGCACGTCAAGCATCTATTGGCGCAGGCCTTCCTTTAAGCACCGCTTGCACGACTATTAATAAAATGTGTGGTAGCGGAATGCAGTCAGTGATTATGGCACATAACGCCCTTATGGCCGGTACAGCAGATATTATGGTCGCCGGCGGCATGGAAAGCATGAGCAGCGCGCCGTACATATTACCGAAAATGCGCAGTGGTGCCCGCATAGGTCACGGTGAAGTAAAAGATCACATGTTCTTAGATGGCCTAGAAGATGCGTATAATAAAGGTACTTTGATGGGTGTTTTTGCGGAGAAGACAGCGGAAAAGTATAATTTCAGCCGCGAAGACCAAGATAATTTTGCCATTACTTCTCTAACCCGCGCCAATGAAGCGATTGATAAAGGATATTTTAAAAGTGAAATTAGTCCGGTTACAGTAAAAAGCCGTAAAGGCGAAACAGTGATTGATACCGACGAACAACCGGGCAAAGCACGCCCAGAAAAAATACCTACCTTAAGACCTGCTTTTGCCAAAGACGGCACCGTGACTGCTGCTAATGCGAGCTCAATTTCCGACGGCGCATCTGCAATGGTCATGATGAAAGCATCTGAGGCAGAGAAACGTGGCCTTACACCGATCGCAAAAATTGTTGGACACACTTCCTTTGCCCATGAACCCAATTGGTTCACAACGGCACCTGTTGGTGCCATGAAAAAATTATACGCACAAACCGATTGGACAGATGATGATGTCGATCTTTATGAAATTAATGAAGCCTTTGC
>JABIPV010000231.1 GCA_018699075.1 Kordiimonadaceae bacterium
ATAAAAAGTTATACACTAGTTTATCCACATAATCAGTGGATAAGTTTTTTGCGAATCCAATTCAAAAAGTTTACCCCTTGATTTAGTTGGATATTTGCTTTTTGTTAACCATAAATACTGTTATGACTAAAATAGTAATATTGAATTTGAACTTGGTTATTCATTAAACCTTAGATATAAATATAAGCCATGATAGACGGCGTCGAAATAATTAAATCTAACCTTAAAAACATCGGCAATAATTCCGGTGTTTATCGTATGCTGGATGAGCAGGAAAATGTGCTTTATGTAGGCAAAGCAAAGAACCTGACCAATCGGGTAAAAAGCTACACAAATCTAAAAAACCTATCTCACCGGATTGCCAAAATGGTCACCCTCACCCGGTCCATGGAATTCGTAACCACCCACACCGAAGTGGAAGCGCTATTGCTTGAAGCGAATATGATAAAACGCTATAAGCCTCATTATAATATTCTCCTTCGTGATGATAAATCATTTCCTTATATATTAATCGACACTAGCCATAAAAGCCCTCGTGTATTAAAGCATCGTGGTGCAAAAAAAAGGGCGGGTCATTACTTTGGTCCCTTTGCCTCCGTAGGTGCCGTAAATGCCAGTCTGAATATATTACAGAAAGCTTTTTCCCTTAGAACGTGTACTGACAGTGTTTTTAACAGTAGAAGTCGCCCTTGTCTCCTGTATCAAATCAAACGTTGTGCTGCGCCCTGCGTCGATAAAATATCAGAAACTGCTTACAATGGACTGGTCGATGAAGCTCATGATTTTTTAAGCGGCAAAAGCGAAGCCATAAAGAAACGTTTCACAGGAAAAATGCAAATAGCCAGCAATGATAAACAATATGAACTCGCCGCTGTATATCGCGATCGCCTTAAAGCCCTCGCTACCGTGCAAAGCAGACAAGATGCGACACAAGGGCGCATTGATGAAGCAGATGTAATTGCCGCTTTTCAAAGTGGCGGACAAACATGCGTGCAAGTATTCTTTTACCGTGCCGGACAAAATTGGGGTAATCAAGCCTACTTCCCGCGGCATGATAAAGACCAAAGCATTGATGAAGTACTGCCCGCTTTTATTTCGCAGTTTTATGATAATAAACAACCGCCCAAGAAAATCATCGTCAATAGCACCTTAAAGCAAAAAGATTTACTTCAGGAAGCCCTCACCTTAAAGGCAGAACGCAAAGTTGTTATTTCAAAACCACAACGTGGTGATAATTTGACCTTGGTTAAAATGGTTGAGAAAAATGCCCGAGAAGCACTTGAGCGAAAAGTTGCCGAAACATCATCGCAACAAAAACTGCTTAAAGGTGTCGCCAAACTATTTGACCTTGAAGGTCCCCCAAACCGTATTGAAGTCTACGATAACAGTCATATTTCAGGAACCAGTGCCTTGGGTGCCATGATCGTTTCCGGTCCGGAAGGGTTTGATAAAAAATCCTACCGTAAGTTTAATATTAAATCCGAAGACCTCTCCCCTGGCGATGACTTTGGTATGATGCGTGAAGTTATGACAAGACGGTTTAGCCGTCAATTACGTGAAGATCCGGACAGGTCTGCCCCTACATGGCCTGATCTACTGCTGATTGATGGCGGTAAAGGTCAGTTAACGGCGGTGCTATCAGTACTTGAAGACTTGGGCCTACGTGACATTCCGGTAATATCAATCGCAAAAGGACCAGATAGGAATGCAGGACGAGAGGATTTCTATATTGATGGTCAGCGACCATTTAAATTACCACCCAATGATCCCGTGCTTTATTTCCTTCAACGAATTCGTGACGAATCCCATCGTTTTGTGATCGGCGCTCACCGCACAAGGAGAGCCAAAAAGATGCATAAATCGTTGCTTGATGGCCTTCCAGGTGTCGGGGCCGTGAGAAAGAAAGCCCTGCTGCTACATTTTGGATCAGCAAAGTCCGTTTCCGGCGCCGCCATTAAGGATTTAGAGAAAGTAAACGGCATCAGCCGCCTGCTCGCGACCCAAATCTACGATTATTTCCACCCTTAACCCATAAAGTGAAATAAAAGTCTCCTGCAGTGGATAATAATCATTGCATGGCGCGCGAATATACATAAGATCATTGCCATGAATAATCTCGCCAATATATTGACGTTTTCACGTATTTTAATGATCCCCTTAATGGTGGCATCATTTTACCTTGCGGGTGATAAAAGCAACTGGATCAGCTTCGCGATCTTCACTATTGCTGGCATTACTGATTTTTTTGATGGTTACGTTGCGCGCAGATTTAATCAAATGTCAAAACTCGGGGCCTTTATGGACCCGATTGCCGATAAATTGCTTATTGCGACGGCATTAATGATGATGGTTGCTTTTGGCCGTATAGATGGGTACGCGGTTCTTGCTGCTGTGGTAATTTTATGCCGTGAATTTGCGGTTTCTGGCTTACGCGAATTTCTTGCGGATTTAAAAGTAAGTATTCCAGTAACTTATTTGGCAAAATGGAAAACAACCTTTCAAATCATTGCCATTGGCCTGCTTTTAATTGGCGACGCAGCACCCTATAATATACCGGGTGTACTGATAGGTGACGTCTGTCTTTGGGCGGCAGCAATTTTAACTCTTTATACAGGCTACGATTACCTTCGTAACGGCCTTAAACATATGTGAGCCTTATGAATTTAGTTTATTTCGCCCTTATCCGAGAAAACATCGGCAAATCATCGCAGAGCATTGACCTTCCTGAGGGCGTGACTACCACAGGAGAACTGATAGATCATTTATCCACACTTGGTGATAATTACAACGCAGCCTTTGCGCAAAGTGATCTTATCCGCATTGCCGTAAACCAAGAATATGTCGGTTTAGATCATCCTGTCACGGACCGCGATGAAGTGGCGATATTCCCACCAATGACGGGCGGTTGATATGCGTATATCAGCACAAGCCGAAGATTTTGACATCAGCGCAGAAATTGAACTATTAAAAGAAAACCGTACTGATCTTGGGGCCATTGCCACATTCACAGGCCTAGTGCGCGATATCCACGGTGATAAACAGATTAAAAAGATGACCTTGGAACATTTCCCCGGTATGGCGGAACAAGAACTTGGCAAGATCGGTTTTGAAGCCAGCGCAAGGTGGCCGCTCGAAGACCTAACCATCATTCACAGATACGGTGAACTATTGCCCGGCGATAACATCGTCCTGGTGATAACAACATCCCATCACCGTGAAGCCGCCTTCGAAGCGGCCCAGTTCATCATGGACTACCTAAAAACCAACGCTCCCTTCTGGAAGAAGGAAGAAACGACAGAAGGTGATCATTGGGTAGCGGCGAAAACTGACGACGATGATAAGAAGGATCGTTGGAAGTAACTAACTCTAAACCTGTCTATTATTCACTAGATCATCATAATCTTGCATCATGTTTTTACAGACGTCGCCTACTTCGAAGGTGTATTCGCCGATTTGTGCTAGGGGGGTTATTTCTGCGGCGGTTCCGGTGAGGAAAGCTTGCTCAAAATCGGCCATTTCTTCTGGCATGATCGCGCGTTCGATGACTTTGATACCACGTTTGGCGGCAAGTTCCATG
>JABIPV010000198.1 GCA_018699075.1 Kordiimonadaceae bacterium
CATTTTGGCAATCACTTCTTTTAACTGCCCACCGACCCTAAAATTATAAAGGTGCGCTCTGGATGCTGCCTCATTCATTGCTTCTTGTGCTTTTATTGAAGGACCATAAACATTTTCATTAGCGCCGCAGCGAATGGGATTGCGCATGGAAGGTTCTGTAATTGCATCAGGAAAGGTTTGCGCCACGGCCATATTTGTCGCAAGTGCGCTTCCTGCGAGAAGCGAACCACCAATAAGCCATTCACGGCGAGTCAAATCTGATGTCATTGTCTAATCCTCAAAAATAAATTAATCTATATCTCAGCATAGTACGTTACAGTATTTTAAAACCCTGCGCACAAGTATTGATTTCATAGAATATATGTTATTTTTTAATTTTGCAGGCTTTTTTAAAACAACGCGTATTAAATAATAAGGCTCAGCAATTTCTGCGCCGTATAATAATAAAATTAAAAAAGGAAAAATCATGAAGATACTCTTATCCCTTTGTATGTTCCTAGTCGCCAGCATTTCCTATGCCGCGGTTCCAATTGATAAAGCTGACACCCCCTTTAAACTCAGCACTTTCGAAGCTGATGGCATAACACGCCTTGGAATGGTTGTTGGCGATACAATGCTTGACATTCGTGCTGCAAGTGCAGCACTCGCATCTGCAGAAGATCTAAAATCTGTGCGTATCCCACGCAATATGCGTTCACTTATTGAAAATTATGACCGTGTAAAATCACGTCTTTATCAAATTGCCAATTATTATGGCGGCAATTCAATGGGACGTTCATTCGCGTTTAAATATGATGACGTGCATTTAAAAGCACCGATTAAATACCCGTATAACCTAATGGCTGCTGCCGCGAACTATCAGGACCATTCAATGGAAATGGCACGTAGATACGGCAACCCAAACCCAAAACCGGTCGATCCTGATAAAGGCACGCCAGTATTTTTTGCTAAATCCCCACGTTCAACAATTATTGATCCGGGTACAGCCTTCCCGATCCCGCCAACAGATAAAGTTTGGGATTTCGAAAATGAAATGGCCGTTATTATTGGTAAAAAAGCAAAACGCTTAACCCTCGAAAATGCCAAAGACCATGTATTTGGTTACAGCATTGTTTTCGATGTAAGTACACGCGATAATCCAGATGCACCAGAAGAGGAAGAAGAAGGTGGCTTTAATTTTGGCGTAAGTTGGTTTGAAGCGAAAAGTCGTGATAACGCAGCCCCCTTTGGTCCAGTGATCACGCCAAAAGAATTCATCGCTGACAGTGCCAACCTGCAAATCATTACCAAAGTAAACGGTGTTGAAAAGCAAAATGGTAACACAAAAGACATGATCCATAATGAAGAACGCCTTCTACGTCACGTGACATCAATCTTAACTTTATATCCAGGTGATGTGGTTATGACAGGCACACCTGCTGGCGTTGGTTCTGCACGCAATCCGCCAGAATTTCTAAAACCCGGTGATCTGGTTGAAATGACTATTGAAGGCATAGGAACAATGATCACGCCGATTACAAAAGAATAAATTCAATACTTACAACCCACTAACCTTGAGAAATTAGTCCGCAAAGTATTTTATTTTTGCGGACAAATTTGTACTTTTTAGGGTAACTTGCTAAATGCATTAAAATTAACTAATATTCACCCAATTATTTGATCAAACAAAATAAAGACAAAAGCAATAATCAAATTTCAAAAACTTTGTTTGAACTGAGTGTCTATTTTAAACCCTTCCCCTAAAGGTTTATAAAATATACATTTTAATTGGGTTTAGTAAATAGGGTGACACATCAATTGAATGAAACAATCAAAATTAATCAAGGCCAAAGCAATAACTATAGAATAGTTACTTGGCAATTTTGGACATGTTTATTTTACCTATTATTCATGCAAATAATTCTACTTAATTCGTCTTTTGCACAAAATGCAACCTCGTCTTCTGATCCAGATAATTATATTTTAACAGCTGAGCAACAAATATGGATTTCTGAGCATCCTACGCTGCGTGTAACTAACCAAATGGCTTGGGCACCATTTGATTTTGTACTTGGCGGGGAACCTTCAGGATATTCTATTGATTACATAAATTTAATCGCAGATAAACTTGGTTTTAAGATCGAATATGTAAATGGTTATATTTGGGACGAACTTAGTACACAGTTAAATGATAAAAACATTGATGTCACCCATAGTATAATTCAATCATTAGAACGCGATAAATTCTTAAATTTTACAAAACCATATATCGAATTACCCGTTGGTTATTATGGTCGAACCGGTTCAGACAAAATTGAAAAAATTGAAGACCTAGCAGGTAAAAAAATAGGCGTGGTTAAAGGTTGGGCACACGCTGAAATTTATAAAAGAGAATATCCCCATTTCACATTAGTAGAACAGGAAAATATTAAAGAAGCACTGATTTCCGTATCTGCCGGCACTATTGATGTGGTCTCCGTTACATTACCCATTGCAAATTATCTAATATCAAAGAACTTTATTCCCGGATTAGAAGTTCTAGGGCGAGAAAAATTACCTGAAATGTCAGAACAAATCCTTCTAAGGCTAGCTGTGCGAAATGATTGGCCTGAGCTTGTTACAATATTAGAAAAAGGTATGGCCAGTATTACAGATCAAGAGTTAAGAGATTTATCGATTAAATGGCAAGACAGATATAACAGTAATAATGAAATTGAGCTTACGCAAGATGAACGAAATTGGCTGACGCAAAATAATGTCATTAATGTTGCCGCAGATCCGACTATTTCCCCATTAGAAATCATCGAACAAAATGGAGTTATAAGCGGCATTTCCGGTGCTTATTTAGATAAAATAGCGGAAAAATTAAATGTAAAATTTGTTTGGGCTGGCAACAGTAATTGGGAAGAAGGATTAGAAAAAATAAATTCAGGAGAAGCCGACTTAATGTCTGCTGTAGTTCCAACCCCCGAAAGACAAAAATTTCTTAACTACACTGACAATTATTTAACACTCACCAACGTTATATTTGCCCGAGAAGGTGGAGAAATTTTTCCCACAGTAAATAGCTTGACGGGCAGAACCGTAGTACAATTAAAAGACTTTTCATTAACAAGTTTCCTACGTCAAGATTTCCCGCAATTAAATATCTTAGAAGTTAATTCTTTACCCGAAGCCTTAAGGCTCCTCGCAAATGGCGAAGTTGATGCCTATATCGGTGATATTACAAATACATCATATTATATTGCACTGGAAGGCCTTAGCCAAATTAACGTTGTGGGCAATGCCCCTTATGCAACACAAATCGCGATGGGGATAAGGTCTGATCTACCACTTCTTGCCAGTGCTATGCAAAAAGCCATTCAATCATTCACTGAAGCTGAAAAAATTACCATTAGTGGTGATTGGCTTGCATTAAAAATAAATCAAAAACAAGACCTTAGTCTGATATTGCAAATTATGAGTATAGCTTTCCTTATCATTGTTGCCATCCTCCTGTGGACATTCAGCTTACGCAGAGAAATCTACAGACGGCAATTAGTTGAAGAAAAGTTGTTAAAATCTCAGCATTTAGCAAGATTATCGCAAAAAGAGGCAGAAGATGCCAACCATGCAAAATCGGCTTTCCTCGCAAATATGTCACATGAAATTAGAACCCCATTAAATGCAATTATTGGTTTTTCAGAAGTCATGACTTCGGGCATTTTTGGTGAAATTACACTATCCAAACATAAAGAATATTTGCAAGATATTACCAGTAGCGGGAAACATCTTGCTTCCGTCATAAATGATATTCTCGATTTGTCAAAAATTGAAGCTGGCAAATGGCAGCTTATCGAAAATGAGTTTAAGATGGACGAAAGTATAATTAATGCCATGAAGATGCTTGATGGAGAAGCAAAACACAAGAATATATCTCTTACTTTTGAGAATTCTGAAGAAGAACATCCACGTACAATTATTGGCGATGCACAAGCTTTCAAACGGATTATCATCAATCTACTTTCCAATGCAGTAAAATATACTAGAAATAACGGTAAAATAATCTGTAAAACAGAAGTGTCCTTAGATGGTTCAATGAAAGTTATTGTAAAAGATACCGGCATAGGAATTCCGCAAGATAAGTTGGAACAAGTTCTACTCCCCTTTGGGCAAATACTAGAAAATCACGAGCTCAACGAAGAAGGTACTGGATTAGGTCTCGCTATCGTTAAACAGCTTACAGAAATGCACGACAGCGAATTTATCCTTAAAAGCATATTAAACAAAGGTACAACCGCCACCATCACCATACCTAAGAAAAGAGTATGTGTTTAAAATACTGGCGTAATTCTATAATTTTGCTAAAGTGCTGTAATGACTATACTTATTATTTTTAATCAAGCCGATGCAGAAGAGTTTCGAAATCACTTAATCGCTTTAAGTGGTTGCCCAGATGTACGTATTTGGCCTAACGTAGGCGATCCTTCTGACATTGAATGTGTAATTCTATGGAAACAGGATGAAGGACTGTTAGGTCAATTTCCCAATCTAAAACTAATTGCATCTTACGGTGCCGGGGTTGAAAACATATTATATGACACCTCCATACCCGATGGGGTACCGGTCACTCGCTTCGTTGATGATACATTATCAGACCAAATGGCAGAATTTGTTTTGGCTGCCATTTTAAATCATCGTCTTCATATTACTCATTACCGCGAACTCCAAGCCGCAAGCCACTGGAGACCGGGTTATTTCCTTAAAGGGAAAAAAGTAACCATTTTAGGTATGGGCGAACTTGGTAACTGTACAGCAACGCTGCTAACTACAAATGGATATAAAGTTTCCGGTTGGAGCCGAACTGAGAAAAACATTGTAAATGTTAAAAGCTATTTCGGTGATGATCAATTAAATATTTCACTGAAAGACGCAGATTATGTAATTTGCCTGCTGCCCCTTACCCCAGCGACCACACATATACTTAATTCTGATTTATTCAAAACCATGAAGACTGGTGCTTATTTGATCAATGTGGGACGCGGAGATCATTTAAATGAAGATGATTTGCTTGATGCCCTTTATAAAGAACAGATATCAGGGGCATTGCTAGATGTTTTTAGTACCGAACCATTACCTGATGATCATCCTTTTTGGCGTCATCCTAAAATCCATATCACACCCCATATTTCAAGCCCTACTGACAAGGTTCAAGTGGCAATTCAAATACTGGAAAATTATAAACGTATGAAAGCTGGCCAATCACTGATTAATCAGGTTGATCCAAAAAGGTCATATTAGTTTTAATAAACATTGCATAGATGTACCTGAGGTGTTAATTTCCGCCAAATTTAAAATATTTGGCTCTTTTAAAAGGTGAAATCATGAAAGTACCCGGCAATACTATTCGCCCCGGCAATGTTGTTGAACATCAAGGTGGTATTTGGATCGCGGTTAAAATCGCCCATACCCAGCCTGGAAAAGGCGGCGCTTACTTACAAGTTGAACTTAAAAACCTGCTTGATGGCCGTAAACTTAATGAACGTTTCCGTTCATCAGAAAAAGTTGACAAAATCCGCCTAGAGCAAAATAACAATACATTTCTTTTTGCTGCTGACGACATGTATACTTTCATGGATGCCGTAAGTTACGAACAAATTGAAATTTCCTCTGAATTTCTTGGTGACAAAGCCCTTTACCTGCAAGACGGTATGGAAGTAATTGTTGAAAGTTATGAAGGCAAGCCAATTGGCGTAGAACTTCCTAAAACCGTTGAACTTACTGTTATGGAAACAGAGCCCGCAGTTAAAGGTCAAACGCAAAAATCATCCAATAAGCCGGCAACCATGAATAATGGCATGCGGGTTATGGTCCCCACTTTCATCAACCAAGATGATGTAATCATAGTATATACCGAAGACGGCACCTACGCTGAACGCGCAAAATAAAGATTTAAGTAGAAAGTAAGAAAATGGCCCTTCAATCAGCGATCATTAATGTCATGGAAAAAGCCGTTAAAAAGGCATCCATTAGACTAGTCCGCGATTTTAACGAAGTAGAACATCTGCAAGTATCCCGTAAAGGCCCTGCTGATTTCGTTTCACGTGCTGACGTTCGCACCGAAAGAACAATCGTTGAAGAATTAAAAGTTGCCCGTCCCGGTTTCGGCTTTATCCTTGAAGAAGGTGAAGACACCCCGCCTGAAGATGCAACTAAAGGTACATGGATCATTGATCCGATCGACGGCACAACAAACTTTTTGCATAGTATTCCTCATTTTGCTATTTCAGTAGCACTTGAAAAAGAAGGCGAAATCGTTGCAGGAATTGTTTATAATCCGGTCACAGATGAATTATTCTGGGCAGAAAAAGGCCGCGGTGCCTTTGTAGGCAATCGTAAACTTACTGTTTCATCACGTAAAAACCTTGATGATTGTGTACTTGCAACAGGTATTCCGTTCATGGGCAAACCCAACCTTGGAACATTCCCTGCGCAACTTGATACCATTATGCCAAAAGTAGCGGGCATTCGTCGTTTTGGCTCTGCTGCCCTTGATTTGGCTTTCGTTGCAGCTGGTCGTTATGACGGTTTTTGGGAAGAAAACCTTCAACCATGGGACATTGCAGCCGGTATTTTAATTGTTCGCGAAGCCCGCGGAATGGTGAGCGAATTTGATGGCCGTGCAAAAGTTATGCAAACAGGTCAAATTCTTGCCACAAACGGTTCTATACATGGTAGTGTAACAAGATTACTATCAGAGGCTCGTAAAATTAACAGAGCTAAACAAATATAATGCAGTAACCACATGAGAAATACACCCTTAACAAATCTTGCCATTACATCTGCACTATGGCTTGCTTTGCTTCCAAGTATTTCTTATGCCCAAGAGGGGTTTTCAAATAAATCTGCACAAAACCCCAGCTATCAAGCAAAGTTATTTCTCAATGCAGGCAATCTAACCACCATTGAACCACTATTCATTAATTTTCATCCTCAGCAAATCACGCTTGAAGAAGAAAATTTAAAAGTACTAAGTAAATGGCTGGAAGAAGTAAAAAAATCAGACGCTCTTATTCATGTTTATAGCTATGCCACGCCGCCAGAAGGCATCCGCGATCAATCAGAGAAGTCCGCAAACAATAAAGCCATGCGCAAAGCATTCAACAGAGCGCTCGATGCTAAATTAGCTCTGGAGAATCAAGGCATTCCGGATAAACAAATCGCCCTCCACGCAATCGGCCCCCTTGGCAAAAATCCAGAAGATCAACTTCGTATAACCATTCGTAATGATTAAAATCATTAACCTCGATCCACATCTTTAGTTCCAATAATATTGACAGAAGAATGAAAAGTGCGGCACTATATTTTCATACATAAATGGAATGATAGTGAGGGAAATCGTAATGAAAATTATTATTTTATCAATGATTATAAATATTATAGGGTGCTCTGTTGCCTTAAGCGCAAACAATCATGCTGATCTGGTAACATTATTTAAGGATTGGCGCAGCTTTGAAACCCCACCTATTAGACATGGTGCTCCCGATTATACTGTAGGTACATTTGATAAAAGATATCCAATCTTCAAGACATATCAAAAGCGATTAAATGATTTTGATATTAGTTCTTGGCCAGTTGTAGATCAGGTAGACTGGCATGTTATTCGTGCCGAAATGAACGGGTTTGATTTTAACCACCGTATTTTAAAGCCATGGGTGCGCGATCCTGCCTATTATAAATCACTATGGACAGCCAAAAGTGATGTTCCTGCCCATGAAGGTCCAACCCATCATGCCGTTATTGAACTTTGGACATATAGTTTTCCACTATCATCAGCGGAAGAAAAACGCCTGACAAAGGAACTCGGCATCATTCCACCGCTTATGAAACAGGCACAAATGAACCTGACAGGCAACGCGCGTGATCTATGGATTACAGGTATTCGAGACATCCGTGAGCAAAGCGAAAACCTTGAAATCCTTCAGGAGACAATAGGGAATAATGCCAGTGATGAACTCAAAGCCATTGTTGCTTCTTCTAAAACATCAACTTACGAACTTGTAAACTGGTTAGAAACCGAGGCGGCCTCTAAAACCGGACCATCTGGCTTGGGTAAGGAAAATTATACTTGGTATCAGAAAAATGTCCATTTAGTGCCAATGACTTGGGACGATGAAGTAATGCTTCTTCGTCATGAACTCGAAAGGGCTTGGGCAGAATTAAAACAAGAAGAACATAGAAATAGAAATGTGCCTGCTCAAGTGGCTGTTTCAAGCGCAGAAGAATATCAAGCCATGGCGGAAAGAGACGTTGAAATGATGATCTCTTTCCTTCGGGATCAGGATATAGTCACCGTACCAGATTATTTTGAACCTGCCTTACGTGCGCACGTAGGAAGTTTTGTTCCAGAAGGGAAAAGAAATTTTTTCTCTATCAGTATGCATTATGATTTAAAGCCGCTATTTTCCCACTTTTATCACTGGTTTGAACTCGCACGTATGGAATTTGACCCTCACCCCAATCCCATACGCAGGAATGCATTACTATACAATATTTTTGATAGTCGTAATGAAGGCACCGCAACGGCCGTTGAAGAAATATTCATGAATTCAGGACTTTATGATGATAACCCGCATTCACGGGAAAATGTGCTTATATTAGTAGCACAACGGGCCGCACGTGGCCTTGGCTCTCTTTATGCTCATTCCAATGAAATGACCATGTCTGAAGCTGGAGGTATTCATGCTAATTGGACCCCACGCGGATGGATGAAAATGGAACCTGAGCTACAAATTTTTGAACAACATCTTTATTTACGTCAACCTGGATATGGCACAAGCTATATTACGGGTAAATACCTACTTGAGCGGGCGATGGCAGATTATGCCAAAATGCAGGAAGAGGATGGTAAAGATTTTAAAATGAAAGAATTCTTCGACAACTTGAGCGCCATTGGTAATATTCCGATTAGTCTTGGCCGTTGGCAAATGACAGGCATGGATGATGATATTAAATCCATGACGAACCCTTAAGAATTAATATTCATTATTTAGGTCATTTTTGGTTATTAAGATTATTTGTATTTAATCACAAAGAAAACCAATTCCTGCCTTAATATTGCCAACTAATTCTTAGACTCTTGCGCTCAGCCCTGATAATATCTTGAAAATATGATAAAAATCGGGAAAACTGTATAAATAATAAGGGATTATGCGCCTTACTTATACACATACTTTAAGAAAATGGGACAGGATTAATATGATTAGACCACAAAAATATCTCAATCGGACTATATTTTTTCTTATTGGCGTCATCATAGTTTGTGCCTTTTTGTTTCCGACAATGGAAGCTGCATTTGCTGCGAACCCGGGTCTGAATGGCTTAATCGCACTGGTTTTGATCTTCGGTATTATCATATCCATGCGCCAAACTTATATGCTCGT
This sequence comes from Kordiimonadaceae bacterium, assembly GCA_018699075.1. Taxonomy (GTDB): domain Bacteria; phylum Pseudomonadota; class Alphaproteobacteria; order Sphingomonadales; family Emcibacteraceae; genus Pseudemcibacter. Next base: position 9,402 of record JABIPV010000198.1, read on the forward strand.
TCCTGCGGTTACCTGGCTAGAAAAATTTAAGAAAAACGACAGCTCAGAAGTCACGGAAGAAGCGCCGGAACTACTCGGCGCCATGTCAAAAATGATGGAAGAACAAAAAGACCGTAAAATGTCCCTCTCCACCATGTCCATGACAACTCTGCTCGACGGCATCGCCGCACGAATGGATGAAGGAAGGGAAATTACTCGTTATATTATTGGCCTTCTTATATTCCTTGGTCTACTGGGTACATTCTGGGGCTTGCTGGGCACCATTAGTTCCATTGGCGCCACCATCGATAGTCTCCGCGTTGGAAGCGGTGATGTTTCCATGATGTTCGAAGACCTTAAAGTAGGCCTTGCCGCCCCGCTTGCGGGCATGGGCACCGCCTTTAGTTCATCACTATTTGGGCTTGCGGGCTCGGTTGTTCTTGGTTTTATTGACCTTCAAACAGGGCAAGCCCAAGGGCGTTTCTTTAATCACCTTGAAGATTGGCTTTCAGGCATTACAAAACTTTCAAGCGGAAGTAATATTTCCCTTGACGCGGGCGATGCATCG
>JABIPV010000165.1 GCA_018699075.1 Kordiimonadaceae bacterium
AGCGTAGCCAACGAAGATTTCCAGATCATTGAAGCGATGCCGGTTAAATCGCTGATCACTCATCCTGAAACAATGGCAAGCGTTTCGGACAGCACATTTGAAGTGCGGGGCCATGCGTGGTCCGGTGATACGTCAATATCTGCCGTTGATGTCAGCCATGATTTTGGCGCCACATGGCAAAATGCCGTTCTAGATAGTCCAACCAACCGCAATGCTTGGCAGCGCTGGCGGGCGAATATCAACCTACCGCAAAAAGGGTATTATGAAATATGGGCCAGAGCGACAGACGCAAATGGCCGCGCGCAACCCTTCGCCATTGACTGGAACCCTAAGGGATACCTAAATAATAGCCTTCACCGCGTTGCGGTTCGGCGGGTTTAAGTAACATTATGATCCGATTATTTGTTTTTTCATGGCTGTTTTTTATCAGTATTGCTGGCAGCGTTATTGGCCAGGAGGAAGATGAGCCTGAAATGGCACTACTTCCACAAGGTGAAGGCCGCGAAGAGGTCTTTTATCTTTGCTCCGCCTGTCATTCAATAAAAACAGTGGTTCAACAACGCTTATCAAGAGATATGTGGGATAAAACGCTGGATTATATGGTTTCGGATCAAGGCATGCCGGAACTGGAAACAGAAGAGAGGGCACAGATTTTAAACTACCTCTCGACACATGTTTCAATTGAATAAAATTTCTATTTTTTTATACATTCATTAGGTATACGAATACCTCTTTGGGTCGTGATCTAAAACGGTCTACTTTACATACATCTATTAACACACAATTAATCATATAATGCTAGTCTTCAATAGTAGGGTATATAAACTATAATTTTGAGGAATAACATTGATACTCCACTATAAAATTCAATTAAGGTTTCTAATAATCTTAGCTACCATTTTGGTAGCATTGAGTTACGCTAGTGATGCCAATTCCGATGATGTAACCATCGTTAATAAGGTTGATTATGTTCGCCCACTAGAGATACCATTTCCAGATGACAACTTATTTTCCTTACGTAAAGCAGAATTAGGGAAGAAATTATTTTTTGATCCACGTTTGTCCATAAATAATAATATTTCGTGCGCTACATGTCACGATCAAAAACAATCATGGGAAGATGGTAAAGAGACCTCAATCGGAAATTTAAACACCAAGTTAACAAGACATACTCCGACAGTGCTAAATATGGCTTGGGGTGAGTTATACTTTTGGGATGGTCGCGCAGAAACCCTTGAAGAGCAAGCAATCGAGCCAATTAAAAAATCCTGCTGAGATGGGACAAAATATTGAAAGCTTAATTAAAGAATTAGAAATTATTACGGAATACCGGGACGAGTTTACGAGTGTATTCCCGAACGACGGAATTACGTCAGAAAATATTGGCAAGGCAATTGCGACATTTGAAAGAACCATTGTATCTGGCATCGCCCCCTTTGATGAATGGATAATGGGTAATGAAAACTCAATTTCACAGGAAGCAAAACGAGGGTTTAATTTGTTTAATGGTAAAGCAAATTGCGTATCATGCCATGAAGGCTGGAATTTTTCGGATTTAAGTTTTCATGACATAGGCTTAAATAGTGATGATGTGGGGCGACATGCCATATTTGAAATTGATGTACTTAGAAGTAGTTTTAAAACACCTACATTAAGAAATATTGCCGAACGGGCACCCTATATGCACGACGGTTCAATCTCAACTTTGGAAGAAGTTGTTGACCACTATAATGACGGTTTTGTGACCAGAGAAAGTCTATCTTCTGAAATAAAACCGCTCAATCTATCGCAGTCAGAGAAAAAAGATATTTTAGAATTCCTACTTAGTTTGAGCAGCGATGATGAAATTTTTATACCAACACAATTATCTGAATAATATACGGAAAAAAAATGACCCAAATTATATATATTCTATCGTTCATATCTTTATTAACATTTTCTGCTTACGGGCAGGACATAACAATCACACAAAAAGATAAGAAATTTTCACAAAAAGAAATCATTGTTAAAAAGGGCCAGAAAATCACCTTCATAAATGATGACAATCTTGCGCATAATGTTTACACAATCGTTGATGGTAAAAAAGTTGACTTGGGTTTACAAAAAGCCGGTGAAAGTGGTGAGTTGACATTCGAAGATGAGAACACCTACAGAGTGAGATGTGCTATTCACCCACGTATGAAAATGATTGTGAAGGTAGAGTGATATTATTTACCCAAAAATCAGTCGCATATCGCATTTGGCTCAGTTTATCGATTTTGGCATTGTTAATTGCCGTTTTAGGTTTTTTTGCGAGCACGAGCTTAAAAAGCGTTGGAAGTTATTCTGAGGAAATCTATTTTAAACCACTTCAAACCATTAACTTTGCCAGACTAACACAAAGCGATTTTCTACGTTTAGAAATAGCATATGCGACGGCGGTTAATTCTCCCCCTCAATCCCAACTTAGAATTGAGTTTAGAGATAATCTTAAAGAGGCAATTTTTGATCTTGAAGATTATCTTGGGATCATTAATGAGCGGGCATTGTCTGAGGAAGTAAAAAGCACAGCAAAAATTATTGGTGAACAGCTTTTCGAATTAGAAAAATTATTGTTTGAAAGTTCAGGGGCAACTGAAGTTAGTCTTGAAATTCAAATTATTCAACTGAAGCTCGAGGAAGGCATCGAGCACGTGGTTGAGACCACAGCAGCGGATGGATATGAGTTTATTCAAACTGTTAACACAGAAATTAGTGATCAGATTTTTTTCGTGAACTCATTGGTTGTAGGAAGTATTTTTATCGCGGTTACAATTTCCTATCTATTAGGACGGGGGCAAATCATCAGATTAAAATCAATAGCAAGTTCCCTTATAGCACTTTCTAAAGGTGACGATAATATTGATATACCCGACACAGACAGAATTGATGAATTTGGTGATATGGCGAGGGCTGCAGAGGCGTTTCAGAGATCATCTATTGCATATCAGAAGAAGATAGAGGAGCTAGCTTATTCCGATAGTCTGACAGGTCTACCAAATAGAAATGTATTTGAAGATCGTTTAAATCAGTTGATCAAAACATCAAAACGTAACGGCCAGAAATTTATGGTAGCCTTGTTAGATTTGGACAAGTTTAAACCTATAAATGACAATCTAGGACATATGGCAGGGGATCTTGTTCTTCAGGAAGTATCAACTCGACTTGCTTGTGTAATTCGGGGTGCAGATACGGTGGCAAGAATAGGTGGCGATGAATTTGTGCTTCTCCTGGGTGATCAAAAAGCTATAAATAACGTAGAGGGGTTTTCGAAAAGGATCATTTCAGCAATTAAAGAACCTATTGATGCATTAGGGGAAGAAGTTAATGTTGGAATCTCGTTGGGGCTGAGTATCTACCCAGATCACGGCAATGAGGCAGACGAATTGATCAAGAAGGCTGATGAAGCAATGTATTATGCAAAAACGAACAAAGTTGGATGGAAGGTTTTTAGCTATGTATAAAATTACAAGTGTAAATAACGCAAGAGATTTAATACAAGTGATGTTATATTTGGTTGTGTCTCTATTTTGTTATTCTTCGTCTTACGCGAAAGAACATATCGTTGAGGTTATCACTGACAATGATAACGGAATTATGGCGTTTTCTCCAAAACATTTAAAGGTTGAGCAAGGCGACACCGTGACGTGGGTGAACCAAGTAAAGGATTATCACAATGTAATTACATATCCTGACGGATATCCAAAAGGCAGCTCCGGGTTCGTAAGTCCATACCTAAGCGCAGCTGGGGATAAATGGTCATATACTTTTTCAGATGCTGGAACATATGAGTATCATTGTATTCCTCATGTCTTAATGGGAATGAGAGGTACGGTTGTGGTTGAATTCGAAACAAATCACGACGAATTTCATCAGCCATCTATTCAGGAAATCAATGAGTATCGAGATGAAATTCTTAGATTTTTTGACGAGGAAGAGATTGAGATTATGCCCGAAGTGGTTAAGAGAAATATCCAACACAAGTAATAAATAATCAAAACTTAAAGAGAGTATACTTTTGAGTCCATTTCTTAATTTATGAAACGTCTCTTTGGGTCGTAATCTCAAATGGTCGACTACATGGTTATTCAGCCTTCATATTTTTCAGATATTTCTAAAAATTTAGGTACTATTCTATTAAAAGTCTCAACTAAACTTGGATCAAAATGAGTGCCTGATTGTTCATTGATTATGTTTATTATCTTTTTAACTGGCCATTTATCCTTGTAGGGTCGTTTCGAAAGCAGTGCGTCATAAACATCAACAATAGCAACTATTCGAGCTGATATAGGTATATCTTCGCCTGAAAGACCACTTGGGTAACCTGAGCCATCCCATTTCTCATGATGACCTAGCGCTATATCATAGGCCATTTTCATTAAGTCAAACTTGCTACCTTTTAATATCTTCGCACCAATAGTAGTATGTGTTTTCATGATTTCAAATTCATCATCATTAAGTTTACCGGGCTTGAGTAAAATCATGTCCGGAATGCCTATTTTACCAACATCATGCATGGGGGAAGCTTGCTGAATTTGTTCAGCGAAATCAGCTGTTAGGCCGTGGGCGAGTGCGAGGGCATGACAGTAACCGCTAACACGATTAACATGCATGCATCCCTGTTTCATTATCCCTGTATTCTGCAGCGCGTCCAAGGCGTTCCATTGCTTCTAATCGTGATTGGTAAAGTTCATCCGTTCTCCTTAATAGTTTACTCTCAGCTTTTTTTCTATTTACAATATTGAATTGAAGAACAAAAATTACTGTTAAAAGCGCTAAAATAATGACGATTGTGGACCATACCAAAACTTTATATTCGCCATAAAAAGAATATGGAGAGTTCAGAATTGTGCTATCTTCTGGTAATGTGTCTATATATAAACCAAAACGAACTAATTGGTCGTAATTAAATAAAGACGTAGCACCAAAATCATTAACAACGGGAATATTTGAAACTTTTTCTCCCTGATAAACACGGGCAGAAATCGCAGCCAATTCTCTTCCATAATTACGACCAATAATTACATTTCCACCAAGAGCACCATACTTAATATTATGTTCAGTCATACTGTAAACTGGGCGCTTACTGGCTTTCGAGATACGCGCCATGGATTCATCAAATGGAATATATCCAACTTTATCCCAGTATATACCATAATAGAAAACCAGTGAATTCTCAGGTAATTCCTCTACAAAATCCTCTACATCTGAAAGAAGCAAATCCTCGTCGACGCGCACAAATTGAAGAGCAGGATAGTTTGATGAATTTTCCTGTATTTTTTGCCACACACCTTTTTCGGTAAACATAGAATCCCCAAGGTAAAATATTTTATTTGTTTCAGGATACATGCTAATTGCTAGGTCAATTAATGCCGAATGGTTTGTAAGTTCCAAAATCCCAGTATATTTATTTTGATCTAGGAGCTTAACAAAACCCTTGTCATCCAAACCACCAAATATTATAGGCGTATTACCAAAAAGGGTTTCGCTATATCTATGCAAGAAAGTTAGCGCGTTGTTGTCCAGAGAAATAATTGCATCAAATTTGTAGTTTTGATATTTATAGGCATATAAATCATGTAGTTTATCTTGGTAAGCATCATCAAAAAGAATGTTTTTTGTGTCCATATATTCAAGACGCATATCATAATCAATATCCAAGGATGTTAACGCGTCCTCAATGCCTACTAAATTCTCATTTACCCAAGGGATTCCTTTATGATAGGACATTAAAACTAAAACTCTGAATTTTGAGCCTGTTTGAGTAATTGCTTGAGAGGAAAAGACGGTAAAGAAAAACAACCAAATTGCAAAAAACATAACTATTTTATTTTTCATCACTTATATCCATAACTACTTTCGATGCCAACAATCGTGTATTTTATTTACCTCTCTAATTAATACACACTAATTATTAATTAGAAATTAAATCAAGTGAGGAAACAACTTCATCTGTTCTCAGTTTGGTTCAATCTGCCGGGGCCACTTAATAAACAATGGCACTCGTGTTCCCGAAAACGCCCCTCTCTTTGCCGCCTCTTAAAAGTGTATATGTAGTTGAAATCAGTGTTATACTAGCCAACATACCAATATAATTTTCACAATTTTTCTTTAATTGTTATCATCTGGCAATGTTACATCGCCCTGATTAAGCTCTCTTTGCATTAATACGCTATCAATCCAGCGACCTAACTTAAAACCCACGGATTTTAATAGACCTGCTTGCTTAAAACCGAACTTTTCATGAAGTCCGATTGATCCATAATTACCACTGTCACCTATTACCGCAATCATTTGCCGCCATGGTCCTCCTTCGCAGCCTTCGATCAGTTTTTCCATAAGACGACTACCGATGCCCATACGGAAATATCCTTGGGCGAGAAACACTGAATTTTCAAGTGTATAACGATATCCGAAACGCTCGCCGCGATACTTCACCGCATAGCAATAACCGACGACCTTACCGTCAATTTCAGCGACAAAATGCGGCAAACCACATTCCAGCACTTCTTTGCGTTTTTGTAAATGGCTTTCAAGTGATCGATATACTTCATCAAAGGTAGCAAGCCCATGATCAATTTCATAATCATAGATGTCTTTTATCCCCTGAACATCACCTTCAGTAGAAGGTCGAATTATGACATCTTTTTCCATTGCGTTGACCCATTTATCCATACGTGTTCCACGTCATGATCATCGCTCAAATGGACAATATTTGCAAGTGCGCCTGTTTTTAAATGACCCATTTTATCATCGCAGCCAATGGCCTGCGCCGGATAAAGGGATGCCATGCGAATTGCTTCTTCAAATCCGACAATTTTTATCATGTTTTTTACAGTAGAGATCATATCAATATCCGCACCAGCAAGTCCCCCATTTTCCAAGGTGAGCATGCCGTTTGATCGATTGATGACACGGCCATTTAATGTGAATGATGTCATATCGGTGCCGATGGTGGACATGGCATCAGTGACCAAGAAAATCTTGCCCGGACCTTCTTTTGCTTTAAGCGCAATAGATATTGCCGCAGGGTCAACGTGAATATAATCCGCAATTAAGCCCGCATAAAGCCCCCCCGTATTCAGAGCTGCCCCCGCAAGCCCCGGATCACGGTGGTTAAAGCCGCTCATGCCGTTAAATAAATGGGTCACACATGTGGCCCCAGCAGCTGCGGCGGATCTAGCTTCATTATAAGAAGCGTTACTATGTCCTAAACTAACAATTATACCGGCTTCATTTAAAGCAGATATCTGATCATTTGATACGGATTCAGTCGCCACCGTGGTTAGCATAACCGGCAGAGATTGCTTCGCAGTAATCAGTTCATATAAATCATTCGAAGTCATTTTACGGACAAGGGTTTCTTCGTGTGCCCCTCGTTTAGGCACCGATAAATGTGGCCCCTCAAGATGAATGCCGAGCATGCCTGGTATCTGATTAGAAACGGCCATAATTCCTGCTTGAATTGCTTGCGATGTAACATCGGGTTTGTCGGTGATTAATGTTGGCAATAAAGCGGTGGTGCCAAATTTAATATGGGCTTCACATATGGTTTTAAGGGCTTCAACATTACGTTGGTCGTTAAATAAAACTCCGCCACCGCCATTAACTTGCAAATCAATAAAACCCGGTACTAAAATGCCGCCGTCTAAAGATATTATTTCACAATCATTTGGCGCTTTGTCTTCGTCCACAATTGAAAAGATTTCACCATTTTCAATGAGTATTGCAGAATGACGATGCTCCGTTTCACCATCAAAAATACGCGCACCTTTTATTGCAAAATCAACCATTATACCGTTTCCGTAATTTTCTTCAGATGTGGTGGTGTATCGGGATTTAATCCCCTCGCTAGGGCCAGTTTTTCGATGAATTGATAGTAGCAAAGAATAAGCAACAGCGGATCTGTTAACGGATGGCTACTGGCGACAAAAGGTAAATGATTACCCAGAGCACTTTGGTCAGTCGTGATAAATAAATCCGCACCTTGGCCCACCAAACTATTCGCAACTTCAAGCACCGAACTTTCAGATGCATCGCGAGATGCGAGCGCGAGTACTGTGAAACCTTGATCAACAATTGATTTTGGACCATGCATAACTTCTGCTGAACTAAATGCCTGCGCATGAATTTGACATGTTTCTTTAAATTTAAGTGCGGCTTCATTGGCAATGGCCATAGCGGGGCCGCGCCCTAAGATAAAGATATCATCCTTGTCTTTCATATGATCACATAAAATACTCCAGTCAACTTTAACCGCCAAGCCTGCTTGTTCCGGAAGTTTTTTAATAGCTGCAAGCAAAGCGTCATCTCTCTGCCAGTGCGCAATCAAGAGAAGTCCCGCGACTATCGATGTTACAAAAGTTTTAGTAGCTGCCACACTTTTTTCAAGGCCCGCTTGAATATCAAGTGTATGTGCACTTTCCTGGGCCAAGGGAGATGTGGCCACATTGGTTATGGCAATATTAAGCGCGCCTCCCTCTCCTGCAGTTTTAGTAAGATCAACAATATCAGGACTTTTACCCGATTGTGAAATGGATATATTCACGGCATTTTTTAAATTAAGTTTGGTATTATAAATTGATGAAATTGAGGGACCAATGGATGCTACGGGAATACCAGCACTAAGTTCAATGGCATATTTCAAATACGCACTAGCATGATCCGAAGACCCACGCGCAACGGTCGTAAACACTGTTGGGTTGAATTCTCTTATTTCTGCTGCTGCTTTTATTATTGCATCTTCTGAATGTTCGATTAATCGATTGATCGCACTTGGAATTTCTTCAATTTCAGAATGCATATGGGTCGTATTTGTGGTCATTCGACAGGCGCTCATTTCAATAATTATTCAATATGCTTATATTTAACCCACTCTGGTCAAAAATAACATAGATAATTTAATCTAGCGTCTCGTTGTATTTAATCATGGCCAGTGTACCGACGATCAGCATAATCACGCCAAGAGGCCAAAATGATGATAATAAATCAACACCATCAGCGCCTTTAAGCATTATGCCCCTCATTAACCGCATAAAATGTGTCGCGGGGAGTGCTTCGCCAACATACTGCGCCCAACGAGGCATTCCCAAAAATGGAAACATAAATCCAGAAAGTAAGATTTGCGGAAGTAATAAAAAGAAAGTCATCTGCAAAGCTTGCATCTGTGTTTCCGCAAGAGATGAAAAAAGAAAACCGATCATCAAATTAACAATTATGTAGATCGAAACAGCACCGAAAAGTAAAAGCAAAGACCCTACTATCGGGATATTAAAGACAAATTCTGATGCCAGTAGGACAATAACCGTTTGGACATAACCAATAATCACATAAGGGGCAATTTTACCCGTCATCATCTCAATTGGTTTTATCGGCATAGCGAGTAAATTTTCCATTGTACCTCGCTCTTTTTCACGAGTTATGGCCACAGCGGTAATCATGGTCATGGTCATGGCAATGATAATCGCCAACAGTCCGGGGATAATATTATATTGTGTAATTCCAGCTGGATTATATCTTTTATGCAGGACAACATCAACGGCAGGTGGCCTGTCCGCCATGGCGGATAACGCCCCTGATAAATCGCGCTGTAATCCCGAACGCACTATTTCCTTCATTGAATTAGCCGCACCCGAAGTCGCTGAAGGATCCGTCGCATCAGCAACCATTAATACTTGCGGGTTTTCGCCACGCACCAGATCACGACCGAAGTTTTCAGGGATAATAAAAATAAAATTGACTTTGCCTTCGCGAATTAAACTTTCCGCTTCATCTTCCGTGGTTGGCCGGTAAGCTATATCCATAAAAGTAGAATTTTCCACCGCTGCAATAATAGAACGTGAAAATGTTGAATGATCACGGTCAATTAGCGCCGTTGGTAAATGTCTTGGGTCAGAATTAATCGCAAAGCCAAACATAATCAATTGCATAATCGGCACCCCTACCATCATTGCAAATGTCATCCTGTCGCGGCGCATTTGGACAAACTCTTTAAGCAATACGGCTTGAATACGGGCGAAAGAAATCATGCTCATTGGAAATTATCCTCCGTCCCCGTCATTAAGTGAATGAACACTTCTTCTAGTCCGGGTTTGCGCGCAGTCCAATTTAGGTTTGGTAAGTCAAAATACCTAGAAACTGCCGTTTTTAATGCTCCTTCATCAATGCCACTTATATGTAAGGCTGTACCAAACCTTGCCACATGTTCAACGCCTTCCGCTCCTTCTAACTCCTTGGTAAGTTTTGAAAGCCCCGTGCCTTCTACCCGCCAAGTGTAAAGACCAACACGGTCAACCAGTTCTCCGCTAGGCGCATCAATAAGCTTTTTACCGTAAGCGATATAAGCAATATAATCACACTGCACGGCTTCATCCATATAATGGGTAGAAACAAGTATAGTCACTCCCCGATCAGCCAATTCATGAATTGTATCCCAAAATTCCCGCCGTGCTTTTGGGTCCACACCCGCTGTAGGTTCATCAAGCAACAACAATTCAGGATCATGTATCATACAAGCAGCAAGTGCCAAACGTTGTTTCCATCCACCGGATAAGGTACCCGCAAGTTGATGCGAGCGAGCACTTAGTCCTAATTCCTCAAGTGCTTCATCAACGCGATTTTTTCTATTTTCAACTTCATACATACGGGCGACAAATTCAAGGTTTTCACGAATGGTTAAATCTTCCCATAACGAAAACTTTTGCGTCATATAACCGACTTGTGTTTTAATTTTCTCGGATTGTTCGATCACATCCCAACCCAAACAAGTACCTGATCCTGCATTAGGGGTTAGCAAGCCACACACCATGCGAATGGTCGTCGTTTTACCGGAACCATTAGGCCCCAGAAAACCATATACAGAACCCTTTGGTACCTTTAAATCAAAATCATCTACGACTATTTTATCGCCAAAACTTTTGGTAAGGCCCTTAACATCTATTACGGTTTCCACATTGGTCATTGTAAAGTTACTGCCACAGGTTGACCATTTAAAAATCTTTCCGGCTGATCAGGTTTTGCCTCAACCAAATATACAAGCTTGGCCCTTTCTTTTTCAGAAAAAATAACGGGAGGCGTAAATTCCGCTTGATCGGCGATAAATACGATTTCACCACCTAAGCCTGCTTGGCAATTATCGCACATTAAATCAACACGCCCCCCATGCTTTACCTCTGCTAGTCGTGCTTCAGGTACAAAAAACCGTATTCTTTTTTGATCAGGCGGTAATAAACTTAACACAGGTTGCGATGGTCCTGCTATTTCACCCACTCTGCGATATATAATTTCAATTCGGCCACTTACGGGGGCAATGATACTGCGCTCCCGAAGTTCGGTTTCTGCTCTAACAATTGCGGATTCTCTGGCTTCCAATTCACGCATTGCCGCGTCGATTACATCAGGACGTGCAGGCAACTTAATTATTTCCAATCTTGACTGTGCTTCTGTAACCCGTGCTCGTGTCGCGTCCAAAGTAGCGCGGTCTTGATCTAACCGTGCCGTTGAAAGTACCCCGCGATCTACAAGGTTTTTTGTTCTGGCGAATGTTTGTTCTGCCAATTTAAAGGCGGCATCTGCCTCACGCAAACTCTCTTCAGCAGCGCGTATTTCTTCAGGACGCCCTCCTTTTTGAAGGTTAGAAAGTTGCGCCTGCGCGGCCGCACTTGCGGAAATTGCTTGATCAAGCTGTGATTTAGCACGTTCACTATCTACGGCAAACAAAGCCGCACCTGCGTCAACTTGATCGCCCTCTACCACATTTAATATTGTCAGAATACCGGTCGAACGTGGTGCTAAGTTCAATTGCCTACCTTCTGCATATCCTTGGAGCGTATCAATATTACCTTCATCACTACATGATGATAAAACCAATGCAAAAAAGAGTATGTATAAAATTCGCATTATGAGTTCTCCTGCGGCAATAAAATACCGTTCATAAAAATATCTAAATGTGATTGGATTAATTCTTCGTATGATATTGGTTCTTCATCATCCCTGGCAAATGTACCATCCCAAATAACTTGCATAAGTAATGCTCCCATTAAAGTCCGCACCGCATATTTCGGATTGCATTTTCTAAACTCACCTTTTTGAATGCCAAACATTAATACGGTCATAATCGCTTTCATGGATGCTTCAATAACTTCCTGACGGTAAAATTCGGCAAGTTCAGGAAAGTTACCCGCCTCGCCAATGATTAAAAGTGGAATTGAACCAATTTCGTGGTTTGAAAATTTATTTGCGGCGATCTGAATCATTTGTGACAACACATCAGCCGCTTTTTTATTGTTATCCTGAACATGGCCCGCAATATCTGTAAACATTTCAGAAATGGGAAGCACAGAACGTCTAACCAAAGCTTTCAGCATCTCTTCTTTACTTGAAAAATAAAGGTAAACTGTGCCTTTTGATAAACCCGCATGTTTTGCGATGTCTTCTATTCTAGCCCCTGCAAAACCACGACTTCTAAATTCAATTAATGCACCGTCTAATATTTCATCAGGACGGCTTTCGGGCTTACGTCTCCACTTGGGAGCGCTTTTATGATCTTCTTCGCTGTTAGTCTCGTTTTGCATTTATATTTACTTTCATATCTTATATTAATAAATAACCAGTCATTTATTTAAAAGCAAGAAAATTCTTATCTAAATATATAAATATACCTAATTCTATAGGTACGATTTACATAAACATAACTCAGGAAGTGCAAAATGATTTAAAGTGCACTATCTTAATTCTTGATAAGAAATTATGAGAAATAAAAACTAAACTTTCTACTTTTAAGGATAATGATGAACTTTACAGCTCTACTAGGCATAACGATTTGTTCATTTTTTATCATCAGTTGCTCGCAAGTAAACCCACCTAGCCCTCCTTTTGACTTAAATCAGGAAATGGACTTTCTATTTCAACATAAAGATAACATTCCAACCGAAACTACAGGATTACAGTTAGTGATCATTAAAAATGGAAATATTATCTATGAAAATGCAAAAGGGAGTGCACGGATAACAGGGAAAAATAAAACTCCCCTTACAAATGAGCATAAAGTTCGTGTCGCCTCAATATCGAAATTTGTACTGACGATGGCTTTCATGACATTGGTCGAAGAGGAAAAAGTAGATTTAGATGCTGATATTTCAAACTATATAAATTTCGAACTTAGAAATCCTCACTTCCCGAACAGGATCATTACCCCTCGTCAGGTATTATCTCATACGTCATCAATAAGGGATGCCAGTTATTATTACATGGGACCAAATGAAGATTTTCAAGATTTCTTCATAATTGGTACAAATCCACGAAGTGCGGAGCATTTCGAACAAGGAAAGCATTACGCTTCCGCCCCTGATCATGGTCCTGAAGATTATTTCACATATTCAAATCTTAATTTCGGCATTATTTCCGCTATTGTAGAAAATGTATCTGGTCAGAGAATGGACCAGTTTGTAAAAGAAAAAATATTTACCCCTTTAAATTTGCAATCAAGCTTTAATGTATGTGATTTATATGAAAACAGTTTTTCTAAACTCGCAACAATATATAGAAAAGGAAATGGCGGCGAAACTTGGAATCCAGAAGGTCCTTGGATCGGCCAAGTTGATGATAATTCCATTAGTTGCTTTTATGAAGGGGAAAAATATCAACGTGGTCAAACACCGGATTTTACCGCACTTAATAATTATCGAATTGGCAAAAACCCTACCCTCTTTTCCCCACAAGGTGGATTAAGAGCATCTGCCAAGGATTTAGCCGTCATAATGAAAGTACTTTTAAATGATGGCAAATATGGCTCTAAACAAATTATTTCCAAATCTTCAATTGATCAAATGATGTCAGTGACATGGCAATATGATGACCTTAAGAACAATGGCCACACGGGTGGTGAAGCCTTATTAGGTGATCCAAAAGCCGCCGGTATGATGACGCGTTATGGGCTTTCTACTCATATTATTAATTTAAAGGACTGGGGATTAAGCGAACACAGCCGAATTTTATTCGGACATCTTGGGTCTGCCTATGGTCTACAAGGTCAGTTCTGGTTCGATCCAATAACCAAAGATGGATTTGTTGCCTTGATTACTGGCCTTGGTGATGATCCCGATATACCAGATAATACTATACCCCTTTTCGCAATAGAAGAAACCGTCTTAAGATTAGGCCTTAAGGGCATGGATAATTATTAATCTAAAAACTTCTCTGGAAGTTTGATCATATCATTCTCAGCTTGCCAGAATATAGTTACAATAAACCATCTTTCACCATTAAAGGCGAGCTGTACACTATTGATCCCTCTTAAAAACGGCATTTCGTCACTCGGGCTTCTTTTCCCTGCGTAAGTGGTAAAAACTTGAGCGATGTTTCCAAATCTGTGAGTTTTTCTTGAAATTTCACTTTCATAGAAATTATTGGCCGCAAAAGAAACTTTGGCAATTTCCACATATTGCTCTGGTGTTCGACTTGTAAAACCTGATGCGCTTTCCTTTGACCCAAATATTAGCCTGGCATCTTCGTCAAATAAATTGAGAAAGCGTTGCCAATCGCGTTGCTGATCTTTTGAACCTGATATTGATGAATACATCGCCCCAATAATTGCATCTATCGTTTTAACATCATCCAAATTAACGTCCGCTTTTGCCCCTTGAGTAAAAAGCATCATACACGTGAACACACATAAGATTTTTCTAACCATCATTAATCCTTAGCTGTTATCCATATCAAACACATCATCAATGGGAATTTGCAACCCATTGGCAATATGGTTTGTTTTAGCCGCAAGTGAGATTATTTTTATAATCTCACTGTGCTGCGCATCGGTAAGTCCCTTTGCCCTAGCCGCTGCCGTGTGCGAATGAACACAGTACGCGCAACTATTAGCAATTGAAACGGCCAGATAAAGCATTTCTTTCGTCAGCGGATCAAGAATCGAAGGCATGGCCATGACCCTTTTAACTTCTTCCCAAGTACGTTCAAGAAGGTCTTCATCAAAAGCGATGTAATACCACATATTATTGATAAAATCTGAATTGCGCGTTTCTCTAATATCATCAAAAACGGCTTTCACTCTTGGGTTTTCTTCTATATTTTCTGCGGGTTTAAAGGTTGACATATATTTTCCTTATCATATAAGACTGCTTAAAAATACCATAGTGACGTAAACCGCTTTTTTGATCAAGGCTACAACTTAAAATTACTGTCATAAAAACGTAACAATACTGCCATATTTGTTTAATGAACCATTTGTATAAGTATTTAAATAAACAAATTGAGGAAAATTAATGAATACTAAAATAATCATTGCGACACTTGGTACATCAGCCCTATTGGCATCGACGTCCATTTCACAAGCGCAAGATTTAAATGTCAACTGGAAAGGCGCACCAGAATTTTCAAGCGCTGATGGTAATTATAAAATAAAACTTCGCGGACGTATTTTAGCCGACTGGGGCACAGTCAGTGATAACAATGGTAAAGTCGTTGATGCTACGGAATTTCGTGCTGCTCGCCTTGGTGTTGAAGGCGTCGTCATGAAAGACATAAAATATAAATTTGAAATAGATTTTGCCGGAAATAACACCAATATATCTGATGCCACAATTGAATGGGCTTTAAAACCTGTATCTGTTGTTGTCGGACATTTTAAAACCCCCACTTCCTTAGAAGAACAAACATCTGGCCGTTATACGACATTCATGGAACGGGCAAGTTTCACGGATGCTTTCAGCTTCAGTCGCCAAATAGGTATTGCCGCTAGCTATTCTCAAAATGACATTACTTTTCAAGCCGGTGTATTTCAAGGAAATGCTAATGGCGGCGGCGGAACAGTTCAAGGTCGAACCTATGCTTCACGCGTTACGTTTACGCCTAAACTAAAAGGTGGGTTTATCCATGTAGGAGCCTCAGCATTTCACCGTGAAAATGATCAAGGTGATTTAACTGTTCGTTATCGCCAACGAGTCCCCAGCCATCTTTCAGGAAGATATGTAAATACCGATAATATTGACGCAGATTCAGATACTTTTTATGGCGTTGAATTAGCTGGCGTTATGGGTCCTCTTTCTGTTCAAGGTGAATGGGGTTGGATGAAATCAAATGGATTAACCGGCGGTACAGATGCGAAATTTAACGGTGGATACATTGACGTAAGTTATTTTATAACCGGTGAGAGCCGTGGCTACAAAAATGGCGCTTTTGACCGCGTAAAAGTTACCAACCCCGTATTCGAAGGTGGCAACGGCGCATGGCAAGTAGCCGCACGTTTCGATGTGATTGATTTAACCGATACCGTCGCCGCAGTTGTTGGCGGTAAACAAACATCATATATCGTTGGCGTCAATTGGCATTTAAACAACTATTCACGTTTCATGGCCAACTATTCTAAATCAGACATAAACGGCGGAGCATTCGATAATGAAAGCATCAATACATTTGGCCTACGCTTCCAAGTCGACTGGTAAGCGCCACTAACTCAACAATATAATGACGAGAGGTATCGTGATTACCGCTAGTAATGTTTGCAGTGAAATAATCGCCGCCATTAAAGGCGCATCTCCCCCCATATATTTGGCTAGTGCATAGGCAGTTGATGATGTAGGTACAGTTGCAAATATAACTGCACACATGGTCATAATCGGCGCCAAATCGAAATACACGCACGAGAGAAAAACTATAAACGGCAAGATAACCATTTTTGATAAACTGGCAATAAATGTAGGAACCAGAAAATTCCTAACTCCCACAAATTTAAGCCCTGCCCCTACACAAATTAATGCCAGCGGTAACCCTGCGCGACCAATGTTATCTGTAAAGTCATGCAATACAGGCAAATTTCCCCAACCTATAAAATTAAACGATAGGCCGATGGCAATGGATACAATGAATGGGTTTTTTAATATCTCTGTAAATATATTAGGCTTTCTCTTGGCCTCATCCGCCAAAATCGACGTCATAAACACAATCGTTAAAACATTTGAAAATATCACCATAATGGCAATGGCTATAGTGCCAATAAGCTCCCCTTGCTCGCCTAGCAATTGACTAACGACGGCTAGAGCAACGAATGAATTATGCCTACCACTTCCTTGAATAACCGATGAAAGTGACGCGGCGCTCATTCCATACATTTTACTTAATATATAACCCACCAAAACAGCCACTAAATAACCCGTCATTAATGACGCCGAAAAACCACCAACAGAAAATCCTTCAAAATCAATTACGGATGTTTTATTAAATAATAAACACGGGAATAAAACCCAGTAAGTAAGTTTATTGATCTGGTTCCATATGCCATCATCTTTGATCAGCGAAACTTTCAACAACTTACCTAGCAAAATAATCAAAAATATCGGGGCGACTATATATGAAATTTCAACCACTTTTTATCATTCCCCCATTAATCAATTAAGCCAAATAATTATAAGGGGAATAGTCACAATCGAAATTAATGTCTCCAGCGAAATAAGTGTCGCCATTAGTGGCGCATCGCCCCCCATTTGCTTGGCAAGTGGATAACTGGCGGCCCCTGCGGGGGAAACGGCGAATATCATTACTGATACAGTAATCAAGTGACTTAAACCGAAAAAACCACTAAAGAAAAACACAACCATAGGAAAAATGATCATTTTAGCAACGCAGGCAATAATACAGGAGTTTAATTTATCACCTACACCACGTAAACGTAATCCTGCACCAACACATAACAATGCCACTGTTAATGTAGTTTCACCTATACTTAATGTAAGGCTATGTAAGATAGGCAAATTTCCTAATCCCAATACATTAAATAATGCACCTGCGAGAATTGCTAAAATAAATGGATTACGCCTAAGATCTGATAATATGGCAACTTTACTAGATCCTTCCGGCGATAGCATCACAGTCATCATTATATTAATGACAATATTTGTAAACGTTACCAGTACAGCAATAATAAGTGCCGCTATCATTGCGCCTTGCTCGCCAAAAATCTGTGAAATAATAGCCAGTGCTATAAACGCATTATGACGGCCACTCCCTTGTATTACCGATGTAAGGGATGCTGGCGAAAGGCCAATTATTTTTCCAAAAACATACGCAAAAATCACTGCGGCCAGAAAACCAGAAATTACCGTAATTGAAAGTGGAAAAATATCAAATTCAGAAAAATTAATAACAGATGTTTTATTGAATAATAAACAAGGAAAGAGAACCCAATAAGCCAGTTTATTAATATAATTCCATGCTTCATCATCGGTAATAAGAACACGCCTCAATATACTCCCTAAAAGTATCATTAAAAAAATTGGCGCTATTAATAATGTAAGTTCTAACACGGCATTTGCTTACCTAGTATTGTGGGATAATTTTTGATAATATTTCTGCAATTGGTTGATATGAATATTCTTATCATTGATCATATAAATGATCCATCCTTTTCAAGGCCCTATCTTAAATATTAAATATAGATATATTAAGCCGTTCCTTACATCTGATAAGGGCCATAATATTATTACTAGCTCATGATAACTTTCATAAGTTGAGTTCTTATTATACTTATAGCATAATTGCGAAAATGTATTTTCATAAGGAATGATCATGTCCATCCGAAATTTAATACTGCTATGCATTATAATATTCACGCCAATGCTTTCAAATGCGCAGACCCAAACGGGTGAATATACGGTCACCAGTAATACAAATGAAATATTAGGCGAGGAGATTTCCTCATCTTATACAAGTGTCATTGATGCGGATGAAGAAATTACTTGGGAAATATATGTTCCTAAAAACTATGATCCAAATGATCCTCCAGGTGTAATGGTTTATATTAGTCCACAAAATCAAATCAAAACGCCTTCTGGGTGGATGACAGTAATGGAAGAAAGTAATTTAATTTGGATTGCAGCACGTAAGTCAGGTAACAAAGTGCAAACAAGCAGACGCATATTATTTGCCGTAATGTCCCTCCCCCTCATTCAACAAAAATATCAATTAAATGTGAACCGTATATATATCAGTGGTCTTTCCGGAGGAGGACGTGTTGCAAGTATAGTTGCCACTGAATATGCACATATGTTTAAAGGGGCCATATATAATTGTGGTGTTAATTTTTGGAACAATAAAAACCTTGACCAAATTGAACTTATTAAAAAAAATAGATTTGTATTTGTCACAGGTACAGCAGATTTTAACTTACAAGATACCAAAGATATTTATGCAAAATACAAAAAGGCCGGTGTTGAGAAAATTAAACTAATGGTAATTTCCAGAATGAGTCATGAAAACCCAAAACGTAACAAATTCTCTCAAGCAATCAATTTTCTTGATAATTAACCCCTTTAACTACTTTGTTGACTCTTACTATTTTTTCTTGTATAAAATTATCTACACAACTAAATATATATAAAATACCTCAATATTACACCTATAAATTTAGTTATTTTTATTAACACACTCATAAGGGGAAGATACATGACCATTCGCTCAATTATCACCGCCTCCATCTTATTCATTGGACTGTTCTCGTTTGCAAATGCACAAGGAACAAATACAACTGGTGAATTCACCATAAGCTCCACACCAAGCGCCGTATTAGGAGCTAATTCCAGCAATTACAATTCAGTTATTGATCAAAACGCCAACATCACATGGGAAGTTTTTGTTCCGAAGACTTACAACCCAAGTGAACCAGCAGGTATTATGGTTTTTGCAGGCGCCCCTCAACAAGTCAGGCCTCCAATGGGCTGGTTGAGTGTTATGGAAGATAGCAATCTTATTTGGGTCGCTGCCCGAAAATCTGATAATGGCGCTTCTATTCATCAACGTGAACTTCTTGCAATGATGTCAGTTCCCCTGATTGAAGAACGCTATAATATAAACAAAGACAGGATTTATATTACAGGTGAAGGTCGTATATCTGGCATGGCTGCAATGGATTATCCTGAAATCTTTAAAGGAGCTATATACCTGGGCCAAAAAGTATGGAGTGATGATGCCGCAGATAAAATAGCGAAATTAATAAACAATCGCTATGTTTTCGTAACAAATCGTAATCATATGCCGCCAAGAAGTGTAAGATATGCCCATTCAAAATATGAAGACGCTGGAGTTAAAAATACTAAATTACTCCACATTAAAACTGGCCTACGCTTTTCTCGTCCAAAACTTGCAGAATCTATCGCATATTTAGATAATCCTGGAAGTGTAGATTAAAAACTCAAAACTATAGATTAAAGAATATAAGCCGCGTATCTATTATGATATGCGGCTTAATTTTTATTACACGACTGCATTTTATTTGCTATACCTAAAACCAGTTAATTAAAAGGTTTCAAAATGATTATGCGTTTTTACATTTCTGTTTTTCTAATTCTAATGGGATTTAGTTCCTATTCTTATGCCCAACAAACTGGCCAATATAAAATTGAAGCGACACCAAAAAGTATTCTGGATGAAGAAACAGCAACGTTATATAACAATATACTAAATAAAAATGACAAAATTTCTTGGGATATATATGTCCCGACGACCTATAATATAAAAAACCCTCCCGGTGTAATGGTCTATGTCAGCAATAACAATCGCACAGACATCCCTGTAGGCTGGCTAAAAATAATGGAAGAACGCAACATTATTTGGATTGCCGCCTATATGTCCGGCGATAGCTTTGCCACGCAAAAAAGAACCTTAAAAGCATTGCTTGCGCTGCTGTTAGTTGAGCAAAAATATATGATTGATACTGAAAGAGTATTTATTTCTGGCTTTTCAACTGGAGCAAACATAGCATCCATAGTATCAATGGACTTCCCACATATGTTTAAAGGGGCTATTTTTAATAATAGCGCCTTCTTCTGGAAAGATAATATTCCAGCACAAATGGACCTCATAAAAAATAATCGGTATGTTTTTGTCACAGGAAGATCGGACCCTTACCTTCTGCACATGCGAGAAGTACATAGAAGATATAAAAAGGCAGGTGTCGAGGATTCAAAATTATTAGTTATTCCCCGCTGGAAACACAAAAACCCAACCCGAAGACGATTTTTAGAAGCGCTGGAATATATTGATCAAGGCTATTCTAAATAAATCTAATATTCACTCATATAAATACTCAATAAATTTTGGCTTATGTCGCACTTTTGCGGCCTGCTCAAATGCATATGACGCTTCAATTAATGCTGCCTCGCTATAAGCACGGCCTATAAATGAAAGCGATACTGAGAGTTCATGAATATATCCCATGGGCACTGTAATAGATGGATAACCACTTACTGCAGCATATGAAGATGTCCCACCACCACTAGGGTGATCGCCATTCACAAGATCTTGACTGTTAGAAGGGTTTTTAGAAGGCATCACAATCATATCAAGGTTGTGCGCCTCCATTAATTGATCAATAATTTTTTGCATCGCAATGTGACTATCTTGAACAGCTTGTATATATTCCTGATCCGTTAACGGCCCCTTTTCCTCTGATCCGATAAAAATCTCTTGTCCGAAATAGGGCATTTCTTGATTTTTATTAGCCTCGTTAAAGGCAATTAAATCTGCTAGAGTTCTCGTTTCAACAGCTTCTGGGCTATTCGATAAATACGCATTCAAATAATGTTTAAATTCATAATAAAGCACAAGCCTCTCAGCCGTACCAACCCCTGTACGGTCACCGAACTCAAGGTTATCAATTAGTTCGGCTCCTTGATTACGTAGAATTTGTACATTTTTTTCAAAAATCGGTACTAGCTGGTCATGCATCCTAAAGGGAGTTCGAATAATTCCAATACGCTTACCGTTTAATCCTTCTAAATTAAGGTGATCAGCATAATTTATTTTATTTTTCGGCTGTTGCATACTTGTAGGGTCTTCAGAATTTTTACTAACCATTGCCGTTAACAGATAGGCCGCATCTGATACTGTTCTTGTCATTGGACCAGCCGTATCCTGCGTCGCAGCAATGGGAATAATCCCTGTACGACTAACAAGTCCCACAGTTGGTTTAATACCTACCACACCATTTGCCGCCGCAGGAGAGACCACCGATCCATCCGTTTCAGTCCCAATGGCAACTGTTGCCAGATTTGCTGCAACAGCTGAACCCGAGCCGGAACTAGAACCGCTAGTATTTGCAGTAAGAAGATAAGGATTACGTGTTTGACCGCCCATACCGCTCCATCCGCTAGAGCTATTGGTGGAACGAAAATTCGCCCATTCACTTAAATTTGTTTTTCCTAGAATAATTGCCCCTGCGTCTCTTAAGCTTGCAACCATTGGCGCATCGGCAATTGCGTAATTATTAATAAGAGCAATAGATCCTGCGGTCGTCGGCATATTATCCATGGTATCTATATTATCTTTAAGCAGAACAGGAATACCGTGCATAGGACTACGTGGACCCGAAGTCGCACGTTCAGCGTCTAGGGCCGCTGCAATTTTTAATACATCTGGATTTGTTGCAATAACTGCATTCAAATGTGGTCCATTCTTATTTAATGCATCAATGCGCGCCAAATATTGTTCTACTACATGAACAGCAGTATATTTTCCATTTTGATAGGCTTGATTTAATTCACTAACAGTGATTTCTTCTAAATCAAACGTTGCGGTTTCAGGTTCTTTTTCCGAGCAAGAAAAAAGCAACATTATCATCATAAAAGCTAAGTAATTTTTATTCATTATTTTTCCCCTTAAAGAAATCTTTTATTCCTTGTTCAAATGGCGCCCGAATTATTTCGGTTTCAGTAATAAGTCCCGCCACCAGTTCATTTGGCGTTACATCAAAAGCGGGACTTCTTGTTTGAATATTTTCAGGGGCAACTCTTTGTCCTCTAATGATCGTAATTTCATCTGCGCTTCGCTCTTCAATGGGAATATCTTTTCCGTGAGCCGTTTTTAAATCAATTGTCGACGAGGGACATGCCACGTAAAAAGGTATATCATAGTGTTTAGCTATTATAGCAACACCAAGGGTACCAATTTTGTTGGCGACGTCACCATTTGCAACCACTCTGTCCGTACCTACAATAACCATGTCAATATGGCCAGTAGCCATCATGTGAGCCGCCATATTATCAGTCAGAAGCGTAACATCGATACCAGATTGTTGTAATTCCCAAGATGTAAGCCTTGCCCCTTGCAACAATGGCCGTGTTTCATTGGCAAATACTTTAAATTTTTTACCCTCCGCCTGCGCGACATACATGGGTGCCGTCGCAGTCCCCAATTCAGAGGTCGCAAGTCCACCAGCATTGCAATGGGTCATAATACCCATCCCTTCTTGAATGAGCGGTGCACCCGTTTCTCCCATCCCTAAACATAATGCTCTATCTTGCGCGTGGATAAGTTCCGCTTCTTTAACTAAGGCACTATATAACTCAACAGCGTTGGACACATTCATTTTTTCCATATGATCAATCATGCGTGTCATCGCCCAATTCAAATTAATAGCCGTTGGACGTGCACTATCAAGATAAGCTGCCTTTTGCTTCACTAATTCTTTATACCTATCTAATGGCTGTTCCTGGGCATCCCTAACGGCGACACAAAGGCCATATGCAGCCGCAACACCAATCGCAGGAGCCCCTCTTACTTTTAGCAGCTGAATAGAGTGCCATACTTGTTCAACGGTTTCCTGTTTTTCCATAACCATTGAGTGAGGTAATAAAGTTTGATCCAATAAATAAAGTTCTCCATTTTTCCACTCAATTGATTTTGGCAAATTAAACGCTGTAAGTTTATTTTTGGACAAAGTAAGTATTCCTTAATGCGGGTCAGATCATAACTTTTAATAATGTAATATGTTCTTTAGTATTAACGCAATCACAATGAATATTAAAAATCGGAATATAGTTTAAATCTGTGGCATTACGGGTATCATAAACTTTTCAGAGGCGTCACCTCACAGTCACTTTTTAAACAAAATGACAGATATTATTACACATAGCTCATCATATTACAGATTGACCGATGTGGCCATAAGGCAATATCAAATCTATAAAGAAGCGCTTTAATTTTCTTTGAAAATAAAATGGTCGGGGAGACAGGATTTGAACCTGCGACCCCCTGTACCCAAAACAGGTGCGCTACCAGGCTGC
>JABIPV010000138.1 GCA_018699075.1 Kordiimonadaceae bacterium
AGTCGGAAGTGGCGGTTTCGGACCTCGTGGATATGTTTTTACTGCTTCTTTCACCAGGCGGTGGTGATGAATTACAGGGCATTAAGCGTGGTATTATGGAAATTGCAGATTTGGTCGTGGTTAATAAAGCCGATGGGGATTTTATCAATGCGGCCAGAATAGCCGCCAGTGATTGCGAAAACGCTCTTCATTTAATGCAACCAAAAAGCAAAAATTGGACCGTTAATGTATTACAAGCCAGCGCCCTAAATAATATCGGCCTTGAAGAAGTTTGGCAAAATATCCAGTCCTATAAAGCGACTATGTTAGAACACGGTGAATTCGAAAGCCGTAGGGATCAACAAAATATTGCTGCCGTTTGGTCAGAAGTAAATGAGATAATGATTGATCATCTTAAACAGCAAAAGTTTGATAAAATCGATGCGGTTGAACGAGCAGTAAAAAATAAAAAAATAACCGCCTCCGCCGCGGCAAGAGAATTACTTAGTTCTGTTTTAGATTAGTTAAGTATACTGTCACAACACCCATTGATTAAAGCAAATCTAAGCGGCTCTATCTTTTTAATTTTGAATCTTGCCGACTTATTTTGATAAAATGTACCATAAAATTTGCAATTCAATCTTTTTAGGTATATTTACGGGATAATTCTTGACGGATATGGTCCTATCTACTATATACCGCTTTCAAGTTTTATAGGGCCTTTAAGATGATTCTTATTGTGTTATCAATAGATATAGAAATTTAAGCTAAGGAAAAGACGATGTCACGAGTATGTGAATTAACAGGCAAAGCTGTAATGAGCGGTAATAACGTGAGCCATGCGCTTAACAGAACCCGTCGTAAATTCCGTCCAAATCTTACTAAAGTAACACTTCTTAGTGATATTCTTGGTCAAGCGATCAAAATGCGTATTTCAACTCACGCGCTTCGCAGTGTTGAACATAACGGTGGATTAGATAACTATCTTGTAAAAGCAAGTGAAGGTACTCTTTCATTAAAAGCAAGACGTGTTAAAAAATTGATCAAAAAGAAAATGGCTGCTGCAGCATAATTTTTTTTCAATAAGTTAACAGAAGCCGCTTTTTTTAAGGCGGCTTTTTTTGTGGCATTTAATTAAGTAAAGTTTTAAATTATTACTAAGAAAAATTTCATAATCTTATACTAATGTATGTTTTCAAATAGTTTTTTTATAGTAAATATTTTCGCGTATCAAATGGACTAGTTTTTAGTGCAGAGCTGTTTTAGCCTATAGCGCTGTATGTATCATGAGGAAAAATATGACTAAAAAAGTAATATCAGCAAACATTATTGACGCCGCAAAAAAAGAATTTCAAAAACGTGGGTATAATGAAACAAGTGTAGAAGATATTATCGAAGCCGCAGGCATAAGCGCGGACGAATTTTTAGAATGTTTTGATGATAAGGAAGCCTGCTGCAAAAAAGTTTTAAAAGTTTATGAAAAAGAAGTAAAAAACACTTTAAGTAAACTTGATGAACAAGGCAACCCGCGTCAGCGTTTGAGCCTTTATCTTGACGGATATATTGAAAGTGCGGAAACATTAGCCGAACAAGGTGATCCGATTTTAAACCTCTATTATGATTTAAGAAACATGGATAATGCCATCGTAGAACTTGTAGAAGGTCTTTTGAAATTGCAACATATGTGGATTGATGAACAATTTATCATAATGTTAAAATCTAATAGTGCTGTCGATCAAGGGGATCGACTAATGGCCGCTGTTTGTGGTCTTTTACTGGTATCAAAATTAAGTAATGATCCCGCGATGTTGAAAAACCAAATTATTCAATTGAAATCCTGGATACGCACAATGTAATCCGCTTGGGTAAATGAGCCTTGACCTTGCCATAATGATGGGCCACTCTACGGAAAATAAATAACCTATAGAGTATTTTAATTGTCACAATCCACAGGCTCAGAAAAAACTACAATAAATGCTATTGAAGTCTATTTAAAACCCAAAGTCATTGCGATTTTGTTTTTAGGTTTTTCGTCGGGCGTACCTTACGGTATTTTAACTGGAGCGCTAAGCTACTGGGTTTCAAAAATTGATTTATCGCCCAGTGAAATAAGCATTCTCGCTTCCGCAGGTTTTCCCTATACCATAAAATTTTTATGGTCACCGTTTGTTGATCAGGCGAAATTGCCTTTTTTAAATAAACTGTTTGGTCAGCGAAGAAGTTGGCTTTTGCTTTCCCAATTACTTCTTATTATATCCATAGGTTATCTTGGCTTTACATCACCGATAGAAAATTATTCGCAGACGTATTTCGCCGCATTTCTGATTGCTCTATTTGGCGCAACACAGGATATCGTCATTGATGGATTTCGGATTGAAGTCTTAGAAGATGATGAGCAGGCAGCCGGTGCCGCGCTTTATATTTATGGCTACAGGATTGCCGCGATTATTCTTTCAGTTGGTACGATTTATGTTTACGGACTTTTTGACATCGACTGGTCATTTTTATTCATAATTGGCAGTTCATTAATGGCGGTAGGAATGATTGCGGCCATATATTTAAGGGAACCGGAACATAAAGCTACTGAAGAAAAAAAACGCATAGAGCAAGAACTGGAAACTATTTTAATAAGACAAAATATCGCTTCGACAAAATTTAGGGAATATTCAGCGTGGCTATATATGACTGTCATTGCGCCATTTAAGGAATTTATAACCCGAAGAGGCTGGTACGTATTTCTACTGTTAGCCATATTTTATAAACTTGGGGATAGTTTAGCATTATCTCTACAAACAAAATTTTTCCTCTCTATGGGATTTGATGATTTTGTTATTGCTAATGCGGGTAAAGCCGTTGGTTTTTGGGCATTGCTCGCTGGTTTAGCCGTGGGAGGTGCATTAATGAATAAGGTCGGTTTATGGAAGGCATTAATGGTTTGTGCCATTCTTCAGCTGCTTTCAAATTTATCTTTTTCTGCCCTTTATGTAATTGGCACTAATTCTTATTTTTTAGCCTTCACGATGGGATTTGAAAATTTTGCTACGGGAATGGGGGCGACGGTTCTTGTGGCCTATCTGTCGCTATTATGTAATAAATCATTTACGATTACCCAGTTCGCTCTGTTAAGTGCATTGACGCAATTTACCAGTAAAATTCTTTCTTCGCCTAGCGGTTATATCGTCGAATATACTGACTGGTTCTGGTTTTTCATCATTACAGCAATATTTGCGATACCAGGAGTATTATTGTTGTTTTGGATAAAATACATAGAAGACATTGATAAGAAATTAGACCTTGCGCACGATCAACTTTAGTTGAGTTGAAAAGCGTGATTTACGTGTTACCATATGAAGGCCGTGCTGTTCTAGTAAGAACATGATGTTTTTTGAATTAAAGAAATTTACTTGGTTTGGTAAGGGCGTCGGGGTTTTATAAAAGCGACTAACTGGTATGGATAGCTCGAAAGTTTCACCTTTTTTTACACTGTTGTATTTATCTTTAAAGTATTGATTAATATCATCCGTAAAAATCAATTGGTCATTGTTATTGATATTGTCACAACTCGGTTTTTTTTTAAAACCACAAAAACCACACATAAATAAGGAAGGCGAGGTTTGACCAAGGCCCGAAGCTGCACCGCAAACATCGCATTTATCTATGGTTTTATTTTTTAATTTGTTCATAAGAATTCTTTTATCCTTTTATGTGGGGCCGGTAAATGAAAAGAAATAAAAAATCATTTGGTTCAATCCATAAATAACTATATCATTTCAAAGCATCGCGCTATGCGTATTTTAGAGGGCCAAATCAGAAATATGAACATCACTTCTCATAACGAAAATTTGTCGACTGATGATGATGTTATCTGTGTAACAAACGGTGACATTGAAGTAAGACTGGCGCGAACAGTTGAAGAAATTGAAGCTGGTCAGGCCCTTCGATATCAAGTTTTTTTTGAAGAACTGGGTGCAAATCCAAGTGATGATGTGAAGAAACAATCTCGGGATTTTGACCAATTTGATGATATTTGTGATCATCTTCTGGCCTTTGATAATTCAAAAAAGGGTCCTGATAAAGTCGTAGCAACCTACCGTTTGCTCCGCGAAGAAGTGATAAATGGCCCTGAAGATTTTTATTCATCCACTGAATTTGATCTTAGCAATCTATATAATGAACATTTTCGTACTTTAATTGGGGACAGGCAATTATTGGAACTTGGCAGAAGTTGTGTGAAGTTTGAATATAGAACAAATGCCATAATGCAGTTAATGTGGCGATTTATTGCCCGTTATGTGGACAAGCATAAAGTTGCTTACCTTTTTGGTTGCGCGAGTATGCCGGGTGTAGATATTGAGAATATAAAACTGCCTCTTACGCATTTATATCATAATTATAAAACTCCGGATGAATATAATATACCAGCAATAAAAAGCATGGCAGAAGATATGAATTATTATCCTGCGGATGAATATGATAAAAAGGCGGCGCTACGGGCGCTTGCGCCTTTAGTGAAAGGTTATTTACGTCTGGGGTGTTTTGTTGGTGATGGTGCCGTCATTGATAGAATATTTAATTCAATAGATGTCTTTATACTATTACCAATTGATCGACTTGAAAGTCGGTATTTATCATTGTTTGATGACAAGTAAAGCTAAAGAATTGTGCAATGACAGATAGCCAAACAAAAACGAAAAAAAATCCCGCAGCAAAAACCACGCCGATGATGGAGCAATTCTTAAAGTTAAAAGAAGCTCACCGTGAATATTTGCTGTTTTATCGTATGGGTGATTTTTATGAGCTTTTCTTTGATGATGCGGTAAAGGCTTCTGCTGCCCTAGATATTACACTGACCAAACGTGGGAAGCATATGGATGAAGATATCCCTATGTGTGGTGTACCTTATCATGCGGCTGAAAACTACCTATCACGGCTGATTGGTAAAGGCTTTAAAGTTGCGGTGTGCGAACAGATGGAAGCTCCCGCAGAGGCCAAAAAAAGAGGCGCAAAATCCGTTGTTAAACGAGACGTTATCCGGCTTGTCACTCCGGGCACAATAACAGAAGAAAACCTGCTGGATGCGCGGTCCCATAATTATCTGACGTCATTATCCTGTGTTAGCGGGGCGTATGCGCTTTCATGGTTAGACATCACCACAGGTGATTTTTATGTCAGCAAAATAATTGCTGCCAATTTGGATGCGGAACTGGCACGTCTCCATGCAGGTGAACTTATTGTTCCTTTTTCTCTAATGGATAAAGTGGAACTTGTTGATGCGCTTGATGATTGGCAACACATCATCAGTCCGGTAGAAAAAACTTTGTTTGATAGCTCTGCGGCGGAAAAGAATTTAAAAGAATTATATGGCGTCAGCGTCCTTGAAGGAATTGGCTTAATTGGTCGCGCTGAACTTGCGGCTTGCGGCGCTCTTGTTCAATATTTAGAGGAAACACAAAAAGGAAAACTACCAAAACTAAGAAGGCCTCAATTGGTTGGTGAAGATAGCATCATGATGATTGATAGCTCAACGCGACGTAATTTAGAACTAAATAGGACTTTATCCGGTGAGAAAAAAGGCAGTCTCCTTTCGACAATTGATAAGACCATAACGGGGGCAGGGGCAAGGCTCCTTGGTCGTTATTTAAGTGCACCGCTTACGGATCAGGTCGCTATCAATAAAAGACTGGATCTGACCACTTATTTTCTTAACGCTGAAGCTTTGCGCATACAATTAAGGGGTTTACTTAAAAGTTGCCCTGACCTCGAACGGGCAATGTCGCGACTTTCTGTTGGACGTGGTGGTCCACGAGATTTATCCGCTGTCCGCGATGGCTTAGATCAGGCATTTAAAATAAAGCAGATCATACAAAATGATATTTCGAATTCAAACGAGAATCTAAGCGGTCTTACGGATGATTTGCAAAATATTATTGAAAAATTTGGTGATCATAGTGAAATTGTCGATGAGCTTCGCCGTGCTTTAATGCCGGATACACCCCTTATCATTAGGGACGGAAACTTTATTGCCAAAGGTTATCATGCGGCACTTGATGAGTTTCAAATGCTTAAAAGCGAGAGCAAAAGGCTAATCGCCGCACTAGAAGGCAGGTACAAAGATAAAACGGCCATTAATGGCCTTAAAATTAAGTATAATAACGTACTTGGTTATTTTGTTGAGGTCACGGCACTTCATGCAGATAAATTAATGATGGCGCCGCTTAACGAAGAGTTTATTCACCGTCAAACTCTGGCAAACGTAGTGCGCTTTAATTCAACGGAACTGGCAGACCTCGCCGGTAAAATTGGTCAGGCCGCTGAC
This sequence comes from Kordiimonadaceae bacterium, assembly GCA_018699075.1. Taxonomy (GTDB): domain Bacteria; phylum Pseudomonadota; class Alphaproteobacteria; order Sphingomonadales; family Emcibacteraceae; genus Pseudemcibacter. The sequence goes on from JABIPV010000138.1 coordinate 6,296, forward strand.
CGCGCATTATCACTCGAACATGAATTATTTGAAAAACTTGTCTCAAAAGTGCTCGGTAAATGGAACGACATCATTCTTGCTGCTTCGGCGCTGGCGACGCTTGATGTGGGTGCGGGCTTGGCGGAACTTGCTGCCGTTCAAAATTATACCAGACCTATTGTTGATGATAGTCTCGCCTTTGAAATTGAAGGCGGGCGGCATCCTGTGGTTGAAGCATCTATTAAGCAGAGTTTAAACGGTAAATTTGTTGCCAATGACTGCGATCTTGGCACAGATAAGCGACTTTGGCTTATTACGGGCCCCAATATGGCGGGTAAGAGCACATTTTTAAGACAGAATGCTTTGATCGCCATTATGGCGCAAATGGGAAGTTTTGTTCCTGCACATAAAGCACATATTGGCGTTGTCGATCGGTTATTTAGCCGTGTGGGAGCATCCGATGATTTGGCCCGCGGCCGATCAACATTTATGGTCGAAATGGTGGAAACTGCTGCGATCCTAAACCAATCGACGAGTAGGTCATTGGTGATTTTAGATGAAATAGGACGTGGAACGGCCACATATGACGGCCTTTCCATTGCATGGGCGGCGGTTGAACATTTGCACGAAGTTAATAAAGCGCGCGGCTTATTTGCGACACATTATCATGAGATGACAGCCTTATCTACTAAGCTTGATAATTTAGCCCTTTATTTTATGAAGGTTAAAGAATGGGAAGGTGAGGTTATTTTCTTACATGAAGTGGCTCACGGATCGGCAGATAGATCATATGGTATTCAGGTAGCAAAACTTGCTGGTCTTCCTGCTGTTGTTGTTGAACGCGCCACACAAGTTTTACACAGTTTAGAGCAAGGTGGATCAGAAGGGCAAGGGGTGGCCCAAGGCCAAAAAATGCAAACCTTAAGTGATGATCTGCCGTTATTTTCGGCGGTGCAAGAAAAAGTCACTTCCGTGACAAATGAGCCATCTGACTTAGAAAAAGCAATGGATGATCTTAAGCCCGATGAGTTAAGCCCGAAAGAAGCACTTGAAAGGCTTTACCAATTAAAGGAGCTTATGCCGTAATAATATGATCAAAATTAATAAACATCGCGAAATTTTTAACCGCAATGATCAATCAAAGAATCTCGCTTTGTTAAAAGAAGAATATCGACCTGATCAAATTAGGTCGCCATTATTAGAGCTGCTGAAAAAAGCATATGAGCAAGGTTTTGAAAATATTAAAAATCGCGCTGATAATGGTGAACCCGGTATAAAACTCGCAAATGCGCAAAGTTTTCTTACCGATGAAATTGTTCACATGCTTTATGATGTTGTGACCGATTATATATACCATGTTGCAAATCCAACCAAAGGGGAAAAGTTATGTTTAACGGCCTTTGGGGGTTATGGGCGGCAAGAAATGGCTCCTTATTCAGACATCGATTTACTTTTTATACTGCCCTATAAAAAAACGGCATGGAGCGAGCAGGTCGTCGAATATATGCTTTATATTCTTTGGGATATGGGATTTGACGTAGGGCATGCAGTACGGTCTGTTGATGAATGTATTCGTCTATGTAATACGGACTTAACCATAAAAACATCACTCTTGGAAATGCGCTATATTTGGGGCGAAGAGTCTCTTTTTGACGACCTAACAGCCCTGTATGATAAAAAGATTGTGAAGGGAAATGCTCCAGAATTTACCGAACAAAAATTAATTGAACGTGATGAACGTCATAAAAGGTTAGGGGATACCCGCTATGTGGTGGAACCGAATATGAAAGAAGGAAAAGGCGGTATGCGTGACCTGCATACTCTTTATTGGATCGCGAAGTTTATTTATAAAGTAAATAGTTTTAGTGAAGTTGTAGAGAAAGGTGTTTTTTCCGAAGAGGAATTTAATGAATTTCAAAAAGCGGAAGAATTTTTGTGGGCCGTTCGCTTCCAATTACATTATTTTTCTGGAAGGGCGGAAGAACGTATAACATTTGATGTTCAAAAAGCACTAGCTGAAAAGCTTCAATATACGGATCGTCCAAATGCATCCGGTGTAGAACGCTTTATGAAACATTTCTTTTTAACCGCAAAAAATGTTGGCGACTTGACGCGTATTTTTTGCGCTTATCTTGAAGAAAAACATAAAAGGCGAGCGCCATTTAAATTATCTGGTTTTTCTTTTAGGTCAAAAAATGCGGATGGTTTTCCTATAGAAGGTGGGCGACTTAGTATTAAAAATGAAAAATTAGTCATTAAAGATCCTGTAAAAATGATTGAAATTTTTCATGTGGCTCAGAAATATGGATTGGATATTCACCCGCGTGCCCTAAGGATGATCCGTCAAAACCTTAAATTAATTAAGGGGCGCACACGAAGGGACGAAAAGGCCAATGCGCTTTTTATTGACATACTGACCTTTAAAGAAGGACCAGGCTTCGCACTAAGACTAATGAATGAGGTAGGTGTTTTAGGGCGATTTGTACCTGACTTTGGCCGCGTCGTCGCGCAGATGCAATATGATATGTATCATGTTTATA